>DATAEV010000043.1:0-39146 GCA_036257875.1 Actinomycetota bacterium
GGGACGATGACCGTGCTCTTGGGAACGAAGCTGTAGGCGGTGTTGAGGTGACCCGGAACGCCGAGCGTGACCGGACCGCTGATCGCACCGTTGTTGCCGTTTCCGCTGCTGTCGAAGGCGGTCGTGCCGCTCGTCTCGTCTAGGTGCCACAAGCCGACCACAGAAGAGCCAGCAGCTGAAGCTCGAAACGCGGGCGCAAGCGACGCGATCATCAGAAGAGCGACGAAGACGATCGGCTTCCGAGTAGTCCTCACGCTTTCGCTCCCCCTGTCCGGAAGATGAGGCTCCGGACGTTATGGCTCCCGCTCGCAATGGGTGGTCCGAGGAGGGTCGCCGGTCGGTATTGGCGGCAACCCTCGCAGGCCGAGGTTGCGGGGGCAATCATCACTTCTAACTGGACGGGTCGCGCGACGCGGAGCAACTCGTTACGCGGCAGAACCAATGAACGTCCGCGGCCACCCGTACAGCTTGCAGATCCGCTGGAACGCCTAGTCGTGTTGGGTGACATTGATGACGGCCCCGTTCGGATCTTGCACGAAGAACCGCCTGAGCCCCCAGTCCTCGTGCGTGAGTGGATAGACAATCTCGGCACCCGCAGTCGTAGCGCGCTCGTGGGCCGCTTCGATATCGTCAACCTCGATCGTGATATCTGGATGCACCTTGGCTTTGATATCGAGCCTCATGACGCTGAGCTGGACCTCGCGCTGGTCCGTCCCAAAGAAGAGGATCCAGTCGAGACCTTCCCCCTCATCGAGGCCGATGACTCCCTGGTAGAAGACTCGACTTTCCTCGAATTGATCCGACAGGACGTTGGGCTTTATCCGCTTGACCGCCATCATCGGAGCGTTCCTCCTGTCACGAATGTCTGCGCCACCCGTACAGCTTGATGCATCCGCGGACTCGACGCGCCTCGTGTGACTAGACTCGCCGGCATGCGAGAGGGCCTCAGCCCCGACGACCTCGACGGGCTGCTCGAGCGGCCCTTCGTCGCCGTACTCGCGACTTACCGAGCCAAGGGCGACGTGCTCCTCTCGCCGGTCTGGCACCGATGGCGAGACGGCGGCTTCGACGTCGTGACGGGCGGAGACGACGTGAAGGTGCGCCACCTCCGCGGAGATTCCAGGGCGAGCATCGTCGTCTTCGAGCACGACCCGCCCTACCGCGGCATCGAGGTCCGAGGCAGTGCGGCGCTCGGTAGTGCCGATGCCGACGTCGTCCGCGACATCGCTGTCCGGTACCTCGGCGACGAGGAGGGCGGGGCCTACGCGGACCGCGGGTATGACGACACCCTCATCCGGCTCGAGCCCGGCCGTCTACGTGCCTGGGACTTCGCCGACGACGTCTAAGTGGAGGAGCCGAGCACGTTCGGAATGAGCCACAAGAGGCCGCGTTTCTCGGAGAGCAGCGTGCGGGTCAAATCACGTCTCGTGAACTACTAGCGAAACATATGCGGCAACCCGTACAGCTCGGAGATCCGCTGGTACGTATCTGGGCTCGGCGCCCGGTCCCCCGGCCTCGATCTCGGTACTCCCGGACGCTCACGCCTTTCAGCCAGGCGGCGCGACAGGGGGTGGACCTCGCGCTTGCGGTCGCGCCGCGGATCATCGCCGGATACGCAGCTAACGAGGCAACGGGTCGATCCTAGTCGGTCGCTCCGTCATTTCCCGACACCTGCTCGCCTTCGCCTCGGGCCTTTTCGCGCACCGCTGCCTCGTAGACATCAAGCAGCTGCTGGTACCCACGCTTCTTCGCCTGCGGAATCACCTGGAGGAAGAAGGCCACGACGACACCGGTCCAGAGAGCCCAACCGAATGTGTAGAGGAAGTCGGCCACGAACCCAAGAGGTTCCGTCGTCACGGACGATCTCAGCGCATATCCGGCCGCGTACACGGCCAAGCCGACCACGAAGCCGACCCCGAGGGCCCAGTACAAGCTCCGCTGCCCGTAAGCGGATCGCCGCACCTCCGGCAGGTTGTCGCCCACCCAGTTCAGTGCTTCACGACGTTCTTGCTCCCCGAGATCCGACAGCCAGTCGTTCCCCGGAGTCCTCTCCTCGTCGTCCAGTGCGCGTGGGACGTCGTTCGCTCCCGATTTGTCGGTCATGGTCGACCTCCCGACGGCTAGCTCGGATCGCGTTGCATCATCGATCGTAGCCGCACCTTGATCAGCGAGGGCGGGTCTAAGCAGCCCTCGGGCTCGGGGGCGCGAACGACGGGTGAAACAAGTCCCTCTCCGTTCGCAAGCCCGACCTGCCCTCCAGGCCTCGGCTCCCCCGGCCGGAATCTGGCTCTTCACGAAATGGCCACGAAACGGCCAACGCCCGAGGGAGCGCCCCACCCAGCGAACACGGTCGGTTCAGCTCATCACTCCGTAAAGACGCCAGAGGTCAGGGACGCCCTTCAGCTCATGTTCGCCTGCGGCCTCGAACGTGAAACCGGATCCGGCCACGAGATCCTTGACCGTCTGCGAGATCAGGATCTCGGATGGGCCAGCGATCGCGGCGATCCGAGCGCCGATCGTGACCGCGATCCCCCCGACCTTGTCGTTGATGCGCTCGCACTCGCCAGTGTGGATGCCCGCACGAATCTGGAGACCTAGATCGCGAACGCGCTGGCTGATCTCTTGTGCACACCGGATCGCTCGCGCCGGTCCGTCGAAGGTTGCGAAGAAACCGTCACCCGAGTTGTCGTTCTCGATTCCGAGCCACCGGTCCAAAGCATCACGGACTATGGCGTGATGATGTTCGACCAGTTCCTTCCACGCGTGGTCACCGAGTGCCGCCTGACGCTCGGTCGACGCGACGATGTCCGTGAACAGCACCGAGGAGAGGAACGCGTCGAGCTCTGCTCGAGGTGGGTCGATCCCGACGAATCGCCTGATGGCCTCGAGTCGAGGGCGAGCTTGCGCGCGATGCCCTCCGCTCCGCCACTCGCTCCAGGACGGCATGACCGCGAGCTCGGCCCTGGGCATGATGGAAGCAACGTACTCGGCCACACCTGGCTCCCCATCTGCCCCCCCATCCGTCAGCAGCATCGTCGGAACCTGAACCGTGGGTAGGACTGCTCGGATGTCCGTTTCGAACCAGATCCGTGCGAGTTCGATCGCGACGTCAGGCGTGCAGGTGTTCCGGCTCGCCCTGCCCATCGCTTGGATCTCGTCGTCGGGAGGGGCGACGCCCGTTTCCTCCTCGAATTGCGCGGCCCACGCTCGTCCGTATTCGATGGTTCCCCAATGTTCGAGCGAGCGCAGCTCGCGCTCTCGCTGATCCGCGTTCTGGCCCCACGGGTAATCAACCGCCCAGGCAAAGCGTGGCTGAGGGCCGTCCCACACGAGCGCGCGGAGGCGGTCGGGGTCTGATGCCGCGAGAAGGATCGCGGGTGTCAGTCCTTCGTGAAAACTGCCGATCACGGGTCGTTCCGATCCCGCAGCGTCCAATACTTCTGCAAGGTCGGCCGAACGGGTCTCGAGGTTCGGCGGCGGTACGTTCCGGCTGGAGAGCCCGGTCGCCCGACGGTCATGCAAGATCACGCGGGCGAACGCGGCGAGGCCGCTCCACCAGGTCTTCCCGAAGGGGTCTTCCCAAGACGAGTCGATGGTGCCGTAGATATCGAACTGCCACGCGATGTCGATCGGGCCGTCGCCGAAGACCTGGTAGGCGATGTACGTCCCGTCCCTGGTCTTCACGTACGCGGGATCGGGGATATCCATCACTCATCCCACCGTCTGGGCAGAGGTGCGACGGGTCGAGGGAGCCTTGAGCTCCGGCTCGCCATCGTATTCGAACCACGAGCAACCAGTGTCGAGGGCGTCGAGCATGGACCGAGCGTAAGACGAGACGTCTGGGGACGCCATCGGAAGATCACGAAGGACTTGGGACCCCGGCGAGGGGTCTGTGCGTCTTTCGGCCCGCTGTCCACGAAACGCCCACGCCCACGGGAGCGGCCCACCCAGCGTCTTCTACTCGAAGTAGCGAACCCTGCTCTCGTCACGCGCTCGAGGCTGCCGTAGCCACCGCAAGGTTCGGGGCTGCAGGAGTGTGCCGAGCAGTACGAGACCGGGCAACAGGAACAGGACCACGGCGATCAACTGTGCACCAGGTGCCGCGATATCCCCGGGGCTCGTCGCAGCCAGCACGCCGAGGACGATTCCGCCTGCGCCTGCGAGGAGGGCCAGAGCCCACGCCCAACGTTGACTGAAGAGGAGTCCAAGACCGATACCGATCAGCGCCGGGCCGAAGGCCCAGTCGATCCACGAGTACTCGGTTCCGCTGGAAGTCTCGACCGTCGCAAGCAACCCGAGCGCTCCCACACCCAGCGGTATCAACCCAATGGCACGCGCCGGCGGACACCAACACCGGTCGGCTCCTCATGGTGGACGGTGACGGCGGATTCACACCGGTCGCTTGGCATCTGAACCAGCCGACCTCGCTCGAGTTCATCGGAAGGACCGCGTACGTCGTCACACTGGGAGGAGAGATCTGGTCGATCCGCCTGGGTGCCTGATCGCCGCATGACCGATCGTCAGAGCATCCCCGGAGCGGGCTCTCTGCCCGCGACCGGGGATGCTTCCGAGCCGCCGTCAGCTGATCTTCATCTACAGCCACGCCCTTCTTTGAGTTCAAAGGACTGACGACGACCCACGCATAGCCGGTCGTCAACATGCGACGGCACCCATCGCGGAAACCGGGCGTGTGGGACGAGAGCGACAATCCGAGCCCAGCGAGACCGGCTGCGCGACCGGAACGAGGATGGGCACGGTTGTGGGCGAGAGCGCCACCGTCCCACCCAGCCACGACGCAGTTCGGGTCCATCGGCTCGCTGAACGTGAACGTGATCGGGCGGGCACGAGACGACTCCAGACGACATGGGACGACGGGGATGACCTCATCTCGTGCTTGGCGCGAGCAACCTTAGGATCCGGTGGCCGAGAGGCCGCGGGAGTTCGAGTCTCCCCTCTCGCACCGCTCTGACTAGTGGATCTAGGCCGCTTACGTAGGATGATCCCGTTCCGGCCCAGTCGCCAACATCCGCAGCGGACCGCTCGCGGGTGTCAACGAGCAGTGTGGCTGCCTTCCTGGGCCGGGGCGAGGAGCCGGGCGAGCTCGGTGCGCGAACGGTTGGCTTCCAACGTTGACCGGCGTCAGCTCAAACGAGGTGTAACGGATCAGGCGGAGCCATTTCGTTACGCGTCAGGCGAACCCTCAGTGGGGCACCGAGGACTCTTGTTTGGCTCCGACTAATCGGCTGGCCCGGTGCAGTCGGATGGGGTGCGGCAGGCCCTTCAACTCAACGAGTCCGATGTCCACGAATCGTATCGCCGGGTTCTGTGACAATCGGACGACGCTGTCGCTGACCAAGACCTGCCCAGGCCCACCATGAGAGGCAATCCTGGCGGCGGTGTTGACCGTCCTACCGAAGTAGTCACCGTCCTGGAAGATCACCGGGCCAGCATCTATGCCCGTGTGAGGCGGCGGAAGGCCAGCGGCCGGAACGCGCTCGGCGAGCTCCAGCGCCGAGATGACTGCCCCATCGGGCTCGGCGAAATAGAGCATCACGCCATCCCCCAACCACTTGACGGGCCGGCCTCTTTGGTCGTTCGCACTGCGCTGGACTAGTCCCCCGAGGACGGCCGCCATCTCGGCGGCGGCCTCATCCCCTCGCTCCTCGGTCAGCTGCGTGTAGCCGGAGAGGTCGAGGAAGCACATGGCCGGCAGTTCAGCAACCGTGTGATGCAGCCCCGCCTTCTCCAGGGTCGCCTCTACCGCTTCGACCACGTTGGCCATCCAGGTGTGCTCCGACTGGCCGTGGTACATCGATGCGAGCGCTCGATCGATGTACGGGATACCCGCTGCGACGGCTTCGTTAGCCGCCTGCAGAACCTGAGCCTCGCTTAGCCCCGATCGAAGGAGCGGGACCTCGATCTGGCCGCGGTAAAAGGTCGCCGATGCTTCGGTGATGCGGCGCATGCTCTCGCCCCACACCCGGACCAACCGCTCGATCGCCACAGGGTCCGCCCCGGCCTCGAGGGCTATCTTCACCACGGGGACCAGATCGAGCGCTTCCTCGTGGACAGGATCCTCCGGCTCGGGACGAGCGAACCCCATCGACTCCCGAATGACCTGCAGGAGCTCGAGGCCCAGTCCGGTCTCAGCGCTGAGCTCCCGATAGGTCTTCCCGATGAACCCGCCGTACCACTCCCAGCTCGCGAGATCCAAGAACCCGAAGGAGAGATCCCCCTTTCGGACGGCTGTGCCCATCCCCTCGAGCGGCAGACCTCCCTCCTCGAGACCCCGAACCAAGCGCACTCTCCGAACATCACCTCCGGTGAACAGCGAGCCGGTCTTCGGTGCAGCGAGGATGCCGAGCTCGAGCAGCCGATCCACGTACCCAACATGGACCCCCGCTCGCTCGGCCAGTGCTTCGCGCGTGAGTCCGCCCACGACCCAGGCATGGTATCGGCTGCCTTAGGGCGACGGTCAGCCCGACGGGGCACCCGGCAGACCCGCCAATCGTTGGAGCCCGTCATAGGCAGCGTACTTGTAAGCCTCGCTCCGAGTCGGAATGTTGAAGGTCGCGTGGATGAAACGGTCGATCACTCCGCCCTCGTGCATCACGGCCTGACCCTGGTGGATGAGCTCCGACGCGATATCGCCCAGGATGTGCACGCCGAGCAACACTCGGTCCTCGCGTCGGAAGACTAACTTCACCAGTCCGTCGGTCCCACCGTCTATCACCGCCTTGATGTTGCGTGAGAACCAACCTCGGCCGACCTCGTACGCGATGCCTTGCCTCGTCGCGGCCTCCTCCGTCAGGCCGACCATGGCCACCTCGGGGATGGAGTAGATGCCGTACGGCGGGAGGGGATCAACCGTTTCTTTGAACGGGATGCCGAAGGCGTGGCAGGCGGCGACCCTTCCCTGCTCCATCGAGACCGAGGCCAGGGCAGGGGGGCCGATGACGTCGCCAGCCGCGTAAATCCCCTTCGCGGTCGTTCGGAACTCCTCGTCCACGACGATCCGGCCTCGGGCATCGATCTGCACGCTCACCTCCTCGAGGCCCAGGCCTTCGGTATTTCCTGCCCGGCCCGCCGCGAACAGGACTTTCTCGGGCCGGATGACCTCCCCGCTCTCGAGAGTGACCCGCAGCTCACCGTCCGCCCGCCGAACCGCACCGACCCCGGACCCCAGGACGAGGCGCACCCCCATCCCGGAGAAGGTCGCTCCGAGGAGCCGGGAGATCTCACCGTCCACGAACGGAAGGAGCCGCTCACCGGAATCGAGCAGCACCACCTCGGTCCCGAGCGAGGTGAAGATCGAAGCGTACTCACACCCGACCGGTCCCCCTCCGACGACCACCATGCTGCGGGGGATCCTGTCGATGCCGAGAATTCGTTCCGAGTCATACACGTCGGGGTCGTCGAACGGAACGTCGGGAGTGTGAAAGGGCCGAGATCCGGTGGCGACCAGAACGATGTCAGCCTGTAGCGTCCTCGGTGCGGCATCCCTGTCCGGGGTTACAACGACGGTTCGATTCGGCCCGAAGCTACCGGTTCCCCGCACCATCTCGATCTGGTGACGCGCTATGTTCTCCTTGACCTGGCCAACCATGGCGGCCTGGACGTGCGCAGTTCGATCCATCAGCCTGTCGAGCGTCGCGTCCGGATCGAGATGAATGGACAGGCCGTAGACCTCGCGTCGGCGGTACCCCGTTAGATACAGCGCGGTCTCCCTCAACGTCTTCGTCGGGACCCCTGCGCTGCTGACCAGGGCTCCCCCTGGGGCCGCCCGCCGCTCCACGATGGCCACCCGCTTGCCGAAGAACGCGGCCTGGGCGGCGGCTTTCTCGCCCGCGGGCCCAGCACCAATCACCACCATGTCGAAGCTTGCCACTGCGGCAGCGCTTGGCGTTGTCTCGATGTGGGGAGACGAGCTTGCGGTGGCCTGAGATTCCGGTCCGGGCCGCGGGACGGCGGGCACGCGGACCTCCTCCTCCGATCCATCGGTGAATTCCATTTCGGAAACTCCCACGACGGGGCACACCCCCTCCTTGGATCTTCTTCTGCCGGCAAGATTCTCTCCCACGGCCGCTTTCGCCCTCGTCGCTACCCAGGGAGCGAACGACCGGCTCTTGCAAGCTCTATGAACTGGGCCCATCGGTCCCGGACCGAGTCACCCGATTGGGGGAAACAGAATTCACCCGTTGCCGCACGTGCAGAAATCGCCCAGTACTCCGATGCAGGTAGTAGACGCATGCATTGAGTGGGGACCGGTGGGCGGGCCCGTCTTGGCGTCGAGAGGGGGCATGATGGTTGGCGGAGCAGACGACGCTCGAGACGGGGTAGGTGTTCGTTCAACCCTGAGCGATCAAGCGCTCGGGGGAGAAGTCGTACCGCTGAAGCTCGAGCCGGCGGGTATCGGCCATAGCCCTCAGCAGATCCTTGAAGAACGAGAGAACGCGCAGCTGCGGGCCCTCGTGGCGGAGCAGAGGTTGGCTGAGATCGAGGCGGCGCGTGCGGCGGCCCAGGATCAGCTTCAGAACTCCCCCACCAACGAGGCGGAGCTATCAGCCACCCGAGAGAAGCTCCGCGCTCGCGCACAGGTTCGTGCCGCCGAAGAGAGGGAGGAGGCGGTCGAGGCCGAGCTGGTGATCACGCGGGAAGAGCTCCGCTGCGTGTCTGCCGAGGCCCGGAGGGCGAACGCGAGATTCGTCGAGCTACAGGCGGAGTTCCGAACGACGCTCGAGTCTACGAGTGACCAACTGCGCGAATCTACTGCAACCACCGAGGCCGAGCTCTTAACGATACGGGGGGAGCTCGCCGAACGGATCGACGAGGCAAGACGCGCCCAGGCTGAGATCGCCGAGCTCCGAGCCGAGCTGAACGCCCGCGAACGCGCGGGACCCGAGCTGGTCCAGTCGATCCTGACGGCTGTCTTTGGTGCCCGGTCCAGCGTCGATGAGGTGCCGAACCGCATAAAGGACGCTCTGGCTCCGACCGCCGACGCCGTCGCGAGACTGGGCGACTGCCTCGACCAGCTAACCCGATCGCCAGACTTGGCACGCCGCGAGCCCACGCTGGGTGTGGAGGAGGCATAGCGTTCGAGGAAGCGAACGACGGGCGGCGACGAACACTCCTTGCTCGCCCGGCCGCCCTTCCGGTCAGCGCAGCCGTGCTTGGTTGAGGGCGGGTCGAAGCACCCTCGGGGCCCGGGGGGCGGCGAACGATCGGCGTATCCCTTCTCCGACCCCTGACCCGCCCGTCTGTTCGGTTCCACCTCAGGGATCTCGGGTCGCCGAGGACATCATCGGGTCGTCGAAACGGTGCGTGAGCTTTCTGCATCACGCGTCCCGTCGGGGGTGTGTTCGGGTCGCCGCTCCACCCTTGGCAGTCGCCTCCGCCGAGGCCCATCGCCAGCTTCGAGCGAAACGCTCCACCCTTCGGCCTCAAGCCTCGTCCTGATCTGGGAGGCCACTTCCGGGTGAACGTCCCACGTCAGCAGCGTTTCACCTCTCATCGCTCGCAACTCCACGAGACGGTTCATCACCTGACTCACCTACAGGGTGTCGGCACAACGGGGGGGCACCTGAAGGCGGACTCGCGAATGCTGAGACTTTGCTCTAAGAGATGGACGATCTAGCCTCTTCCTTACACCAAGGATGGCTCATTCTCCTTTCAGCCGACGGCGCTTCGCCTTCGCGTCCTGCCGGCCGAGTTCCGTGACGCGATACACGGGCGCGAGCGTCCCATCGCGCCGAGGCCGGAATTCGCCGGTCGGCTCGATCAGGCCGTCGGCCACGAGCTCGGCGATCTCATAGCGGATCCCGCTCAGACTCGGATCGACCTGGTTCACGGGGCCACCTCCAACGAGCTCGCCGCACGGTCGCGATCAAGTGCCGGGTTCTGCCTCACGAGTGTCATCGACGCTCCTTCCGCTGCTTGGCCAGTGCTCCTTGTCGGCCGGTGCGGGTGGCGTGGCATCGCCGGCAGACGGCCCGCAGGTTCTCAAGCTCATCAGTGCCTCCAGCCTCCGGCTGGACGATGTGATCGACCTGGGAGGCTCGCCCGAGGCAGCCGGGGTACCGCAGCTGGCAGACGTAGCCGTCCCGCTTGAGCACTCGCGCTCGGCGCTCCGGCCAGTCCCCCTTGTAGGCGTAGGCGTTGGCCGGGGGCTTCTTGGTCCAGGCCTTCCCGCCATGCCGCGTGCATCCCACAACCCCGCAGTGGGGACAGGCCCGGCGGATCATCGGGGCAACTCGTAGCCGACCACCGGATGCGGGAGGAACCGGACCCGGACCTCGGCGATCCGCGTGGTCCCCTCTACCTGCTCGAACCGCGCCTCGACCGGGTAGACCCCGTCGCCGAGACCCGTCCCGACGAGCACCGCGACGCCGACGCCACCCTCGTTCGTGACGACTACGTAGTTCATCGAGCCGGACTCGCCCAGGTCGTAGCGGGAGACGTCGTCCGCGTTCATAGGATCAACGAGCGCCAGCAGCCCCGTGTCGACGGGTACGTCAGCGATTCGCTGCCACTCGCCGCTCTGCGGTGATCCGGTCATCTCGGCTCCTTCCTGGCACTCATCGGTTCCTCCTCATCCGTTCCGGTCATTTCGGCCTCCTTCTGGTTTCCCCCGGCGCGCTGTTTTTCGCGAAGCCTGGCAGGTGGCAGTGCCGTGCGCGGGCCGGGAAAAGCAGGTTCGGCGAAGAAATCTGTCGGACGCGCGCCAGGTGGCACTGAGCGGGAGTGGATGGGAAGAAACGGGATTCTCCACGCGTGCTCCAGGTCGTGGGTCAGGGTGACAAGCTGCACGGCTCGGACATGACTGCATCGACCGAGCGCAGGACATCCGCAGGACCACCCGTCCGGATCCCACGTCACGACGTAAACCTCGGCCTCATCGCCTCGGACATGGGCCACGATCAGGTCGTCACCGATACGCCGGATGGTGACCCTGCCTTCTGACACGAGCCGGCGGGCCTTGGTCTGGGCGTCCTCACGGGTCATAGTTCCTCCTCAGTTACGAAAAGTCTGATAAGGGGGAAGAGGGGGTATGTATAAGAGGGGGTCCCGACTTCTCGTGTTCACGCGGTTCCCCCTATGGCCAGCGTCTTTATGGTGTTCATGCCGTCCGTGGTGAGGGTCCAGCGCAGATCTTGGCCGGTGCCTGAACGCTGCACGAGGCCGATCGCGGTGAGGTCCTCGGCCACAAGACGCAGCGTCGAGATCGGCAGGTTCGTGGCGTTGGCGAGGTCCGCGGTTGAGGCCGGATCCTCCCCGACGAGCTGCCCGAGGACACCGACACGAACCTGCGGCATGGAGTCCCGGCCGACCCGCGCAACGACCTGGAGGGCACCCGGCTCGTCGTAGCCGATCGCCATGAGTGCGTTCGCCAGCGCCGCCACGGCCTTGGCGAACCTCGCTGGCACCTCTAGCTCGGGGACCACGAGGATCTCTCTCGTGTAGCCGTCGCGCTCGATGCCGGTCCGGCCTTGGGTGGCGTAGCGGGACACCGCCACGATCTCGGCGGTGGCTTCAGGCGAGAGGCTCCCACCGGCGGGAGGCACGTGCGCGAGGAACGCACGCATAGCCTCCCGGAGCTCGGCCCGCATCTCGTGCTCGTGGCCCCTCGTGGCCAGCGCCCTGGCGGTGAGCGTGTCCCGATCCTCGGGAGGCAGGCGCAGCATCAGGAACCGCTGCCCCAGCACGGCGAGCACCTGGTGGTGGCGGTCGATCACCGGGGTGACGCCGGCCAGGAACCCGAGACGCCCAGTCCAGGACACCGACTGCCCATTACCGAAGTCCTTGGAGTACTCGCCGTCGTAGATCTCCCTCAGTGCCCCGAGGATCTCTGAGCGTGCGTCGCGGTGCAGGCTCAGCACGGTGGTGAAGTCCTTGAGCACGAGGAACGACAGCCCTTTGTCCTCAAGCCGGTTGAGCAGGCTGGACGACCGCCCCTTGAACCCGGACACGAACGTCTGGCCGGTGAGCGACGACAGCTTGTAGACCTCGGGACAGTCGGTGAGGGACTGCAGGATCTCGGTCTTGCCCGAGGACGGCGGCGAGACGAACTGCAACCACAGCGGATCTCCGCCAGCCCGATGGGCCACGACGGCCGCCGCCGCAACGTCGATCGCCACCAGATCGGGCAGGTACAGATAGCGCTGAAACTGCTCGTGCAGCTCCTGGAGCGATGGCGAACCTCCTGCAACCGTGGCCGCAGGTTCGGTCGAGGGTTCGCGCGTGACGTCCAGACCCTCAAGCTTCGGCCGCCCGTTGGTTGAGGGTTCGGAAGTTACTTCCAGACCCTCAAGTGCCAACCACTCCTGCTCCTCCTCCCACGTCTTGAAGAAGGGCATCACGTGATCCGCCCTTGGTCGCGCCAGCGGAGCTCACGGAGGAACCAGGACTCGTGTCGGTCCAACCACCGGATCAGATCGTCCATCCGGCGCATCGACCGTTCGTATTGCTCTCGTTCGGCGTGTGAGCTATCCTGGTCCCAGCCGAGGGCGGTCTCGCGGGTTTCCCGCGGGGCCGCTTTCATGTCTGGACCTTCTTCCGGCGAGCTTGCGCGGACTTCAACGCGAGCGAGAGGAAGTGGGGCTTCTTGGCGTGGCCTGCGCGGCGAGCCCGCTCGGCCGGATCCAAGAGACCATCGGGGTCTACCTGCTTCTCCCAGTACCCATCGGCACCGGGCGAAGCAGCGCGAGCGTTCTTCGTCAGCTGGCGGTCGTCGTACTTCGGGTTCGCGTGTAGCGAGTGGGCACCGAGCGTCGAGATGATCGATCGCTCTTGGGGGGACTTCGAGGGCATTGCCGAGCCTCCTGGCTCGGCGGTGCCCTAGGCCGCACGATCTTCCCGGCACAGCCGGAGGAGGTTCGGACTTTTATGCCTGCGTCATCCTACAACGCTGTGCTGTGCCGTGCGGTCAAGGATCGCCCATCCGACGCACGCTCCTGGTCATGATCACGGGTGGAGAGGGGTTGAGCGCCAGCCGCAGTAGGTCCTCGTCGTGAACCTGCATCGCGCCGTGCTTGGGGCAGTCGTAGAACCGCTCCTGCCATCGCAACGGGTCGAAGGTGACGATGCCCTTGGCGAAGTTCAGGTCCTCCCGCTCGATCTGGGGCTCCAGCCTGCGACCGCACGGCTTCCCGCCGTTGAGCACTCCGCATCGAACGGTGATCTTCACAGCCGGTCCCCCGGGGAGAGCCGACGGTGCGCGTCGCGGGCTCGCTCGGTCGCCGTGGCGGCGGCGTAGCGCTGCAGCATCGTGCGGCTGTTCCACCCGGCGAGCCGCATGAGGTCGGTCTCTTCGCCGCCCGCCTGGAGCCACGCGCTCGCGAAGGAGTGTCGGAGCCGGTGGGGCGTCACCGCGCCGATGCCGGCCTGGATCCCGCGCCGCTCAAGCATCTGCCGGATGCCGCTCGTCGTCATAGGCCCGCGTGCTCCGAGCCAGAACTCGGGCCGATCGGCTTCCGGATGCGTTCGCCGCGACCGCAGGTACCGGCCGAGCGCCTTCGCGGTTTTCGCGCCGAACGGGACCTCGCGGAGCTTCCGGCCCTTGCCGAGGACACGTATGCCACGGCGCTCGGCGATGTCGACGTCGTCAATCATCAGGCCCGTGCACTCAGCGAGTCGGATCCCGGTGTCGTACAGGAGCGCGACGAGCGCGGCGTCACGCCGGTCCGCGAACGTTCGACCCTCGCATGCGCCCAGCAGCGCACGGATGTCTTCGGAACGGAGCACGGGGGGCGGCTGCACGATCACCTTCGGCGGACGGACGTGGCGCATCGGGTTGGAAGCCTCGGCGACCTCGCCCTCCTCGACGAGCCAGCGGAAGATCTGCTTGATCCCGTCGTAGTACGCCTTCGCCGACGCGGCCGCGTATCCACCCTCCCCGAGCATCCACGCGAAGAACGCCTCCAGGTGCTCGCGAGCGATCGCATCGGCCGCGGTCGGCATGCCCTGCCGGCGACAGAACGCCTCGAACATCGTCACGCCGCGGACGTAAAGCTCCACGGTCCTCGGCGACCGGTTCGTCGCTTCCAGGGAGATCCGCCACTCAGGGAGCAGCTCGACGATGTCGTTCGGTGCCCTGGTCGCCGTATCCATGACCGGGATGTTATCCGCTGTGCTACCGCTGTGCAACTGCCAGATACGGCGTTTGTCCTGCTAGTGGACCCAGGGGGATTCGAACCCCCGACCTCATGGCTGCCAGCCATGCGCTCTACCAGCTGAGCTATGGGCCCGAAGCCGGGAAGTCTACCCGGCGGACGCGGCCTCGGATCCGTCTTCCCAGCCCACGCGTGGCGCGTCGCTCCACAGCCGCTCGAGGTCGTAGTACGAGCGTTCCTCCGTTCCGAACACATGAACGACGACGTCGACGTAGTCGAGAAGCCACCACCCCGCGCCGGCTTCACCTTCCCGTCGGACCGGGCGGACCCCCAGCCGTTCTCGGACCCGATCCTCGATGCTCTCGATCACCGTCTTGACCTGCCGTTGGGTGCCCGCGGAGCAGATCACGAAGAAGTCGGTGATCACGATGAGCTCGTGGACGTCCAAGATGACGATGTCGTCTGCCTGCTTGTCCGACGACGCTCGGGCTGCCGCGACGGCGACGTCCCTGCTCGGGGGTAGCACGTCGCTCCCCTGCCCTGCCATCGTCATCCCTTGAAGTCGCTCCCCACCACGATCGTCACGTCTGCCAGCCCCGATGGTACCTGGCTCTCCCGAACCACCCCGACCCCCAGCGCATCTTTCGCGCGGTTGGCATCATCGAGATGATCCGCGCCGATCGCCGTGATGATGGTCGTGTCGTGGTTGAACGACTCGGCATTCCCGCTCAACACGATCCGGAATCCCTGCGGTAAGAGGTCACGCGCGACCGCCTCGCCGATCCCCGGACTCCCGTTCCCGTTCTGTACGAAGGCGCGGACCGGAGGCGGTGTTCCGAACAGCCTCCCGACCAAGTCATCGAAGTCCGGCTGCGCCGGGACGATCGCGGTGGCGCCCACGACCTTCGTGGGCGCCACCTGCACCTCGGCGCCGCTCGCGGCGCCGAGGACGGCTGCGGCGGCGGCCGCATCATCGGTCTCCGTCAGATCGCTCTGCGGGATGGCCGGCGCCGCCTTCAGGAACGCCTCCAAGACCGAGGACCAGCGGATCGCCGTGTCCTCGGCCTGTTCGTAGAGGAACGTCACGACTTGGTTGCCCGACATGTGCGTTCGGCCCGGACCGAGGACCGACCCCCCCACGGTGTAGACGTCTGCCAGGTTCACGGTGAGGCCCCCGACCTGGTCGATCGTGTCGCCGAACCCGTTGAGGTTCATCACCGCGTAATGGGGCGCCCACGCTCCCACCGCGTTCGACACGCTGATCCGCATCGCGTCACCGGGGAGAGCCTGCACCTGTTCCGTCGGGGTTTCCCCTTGGCCCGGGACGATCACGGTCATCCCCGGCGGGAGCACGAAACCCGCGGGTGGTTGCCCGCCGCCGGTCCCGACCACCGCGAGCAGGGCGCTTGGCGAGCCGGTGACGGAGAAGGCCAACAGCTGCGAGGGGCCCCTGCCTCGCTGACCCGTCGAGTCGGTCCCGGTCGGTGACAACCCCGTCGACGTTCCCCCGTCCCCCAGGCGCCACGCGGCCAGCCCGAGCGCAACCAGGACCAGCACGGCCACGACCGCGTAGATCCGGCGACGGCGGAGCAACGCGTCGGCTCTCGTGGTGCGCGACGGCCGCACCGGACCGTCGCCGAGCCCCAAGCTCACCGGTAGAGCCCCGCCTTCCCGACGTAGCTGACGACTCCCTCGGGCACGAGGTACCGGATCGGCTGTCCACGCGCGACCCGCGCGCGGATGTCGGTGGAGGAGATGGCGAGTGCCGGGATGCTCATGTTGCTGATGCCGTCGTGTCCGGGCACCTGCTCCTCGAGCGCCGCGATGTCGTATCCGGGTCGGGTCGCAGCGATGAAATGCGCCATCGCGAACAGCTCCGACGGATCTTTCCATTGGAAGATCTCGAGGACCGCGTCGGCGCCCGTGATGAAGTAGAGGTCGGCGCCGGAGATCTCCTTCATCGCCCGCAAGGTGTCGATCGTGTACGTCGGTCCTTCGCGATCAACCTCCACGCGTGACACCGAGAAGCGGGGGTTCGACGCCGTGGCGATCACCGTCATCAGATAGCGGTCCTCGGGTGCCGAGACGACCTCGTGCTCCTTCATCCAGGGTTGACCGGTCGGCACGAAGACGACCTCATCCAGCTCGAACTGGTGCAGCGCTTCCTCGGCCGTCACGAGGTGGCCGTAATGGATGGGGTCGAACGTGCCGCCCATGACGCCCAGACGTCTCCCCATCGAGCGGCATCCTACCGCCGGCCCCGCGGCCGACCGATCAGGCGCTGAGCCATCGTTCGAGGTCGACGACGTGTTCGTCGTAGTGGAGCCACGCCGATTCCTCGAACCATCCGCGGGCGTCGGTCGTCAGCGTCGGGAGCGCACCCAGCGCATCGCGAGCGATCACGCGCGCGGACTCGAGCTCGGCGCGCGCGGTCGGGACATCGAGCGTCCGCGACAACGCGAACCACGCGCGGTTCAGCTCCTCGACGGTGTCTTCCTGCTGCCGATACGTACCTTCGCGCATGCGGTCGAGCTGCCGCGCCGCTTCGGCCAACCACGCGCCGATGTGGAACATCACGTCCTTCGGCGACCATCCCTCCGGGGTCACCGTCGGCTCGTCCAGCCGATGCGTCGGGATGCTCCGCAGCAACAGATGGAGCCGGCGCCATCCCCGGTCCTCTTCCAGGAGCATCGACTCGAGCTGGGGATCGTTCATCGGGGCCCGTCCTCGGTGTCGGGAACGAACGCGAAGACGAGGCCCCGGATCTCCACATCGTCGCCCTCGGCGACCCCGGATGCCTCGAGCACCCGGAAGACACCTTCGCGGCGAAGGTTGCGCTGCAGCTTCGCGAGTTCGTCCGCGTCGTCGAGGTCGGTCTCGAGGACCCAGCGCTCGACGCTTCGACCCTCCACGTGCCAGGTGCCGCGCTCATCGCGCTTGACCGCGAACCGCGGCCGGCCGGGACGGAGCACGACATGTGTGCTCCGCTCGGGCTCGGAGGCGGCGGCCTCGCTCGCGAGGGCGTTCACGCGCTCGCGGAGCTCCTCGAGCCCTGTCCCGGTGATCGCCGAGACCGCGAGCGCGTCAGGCTGCAGCGTCGCCGAGGCCGCCGCCGGATCGTCGACCAGGTCCGCCTTCGTGCCCACGACGATCGACGGCCGGGTGACGAGCGTCTCGTCGTAGCTCCCGAGCTCCGTGCGAAGGACGGCGAGGTCGGCGGGCGGGTCGGCGCTCGAGAGGTCCACGACGAGCACCAACGCGCGACACCGGACGATGTGTTTGAGGAATCGATGTCCGAGGCCTCTCCCTTGGTGCGCGCCCTCGATCAACCCAGGGACGTCGGCGACCACCGCCCGCCCCTCCCCGGTCTCGGCGACGCCGAGGTTCGGCGTGAGCGTCGTGAAGGGATAGTCGGCGATCTTCGGCGTGGCGGCCGTGAGGCGGGAGAGCAGCGTCGACTTGCCGGCGTTCGGGAGCCCCACGAGCCCGATATCGGCCACGGTCCGCAGCTCGACCTGAAGGCGCTTGGTCTCCCCCGCCTCACCGGACTCGGCGACCCGAGGCACACGGTTCCGCGCGGTGGCGAGCTGGGCGTTCCCACGCCCCCCTCTGCCCCCGCGCGCAACGACGACCCGGGCTCCTTCTCCCACGAGATCGGCAAGTGGTCCGTCCTCGTCGAACACCATGGTGCCGTCGGGAACCTGGATCACCAGATCCTTGGCGGAGGCTCCATCGCGCCGGGCGGATCGGCCCGATCCGCCCGGCCGCGCCCGCTGATGCGGATGATCCGCCAACCAGGAAAGGTCGTGGATCCCCCGGGCCACCTCGAAGACGATCGATCCTCCGCGGCCGCCGTTCCCCCCGTCGGGGCCACCACGCGGCTTGTAGGGCTCGGAATGCAGCGAAGCGGACCCGCCCCCACCCCGCCCCGCCTCCACGAAGACCGTGCATTCGTCGATGAACATCCGAGATAGCGTAGGTGGTCGCGAGACGGCGTCGCCGAGAAGATGGACCCCGTGATCGAACCGACGACCGTGTGGATGGTGCACCTCGACCGCACGCCTACCGACGAGACCGAGGGGATCCTGTCCGCCGACGAGTGGGAGCTCGTCTTCGTGGATGCCGGCTCACCGGAGACGACGCGCTTCCCGTTCGTCGACATCGTGAACGTCAAGCGCGTGCTCGGCTCCCCGGTCTTCACGCTCGGATGGCGCTTCCACGACGAACGGCGTCAGACCGCGTTCTATCTGACGCGCCCGCCCCCGCTCGGCACCCTCCCTCCGGGGGGCGGGCCGCCGGACATCCCCGACCTCAGGGCCGCCACGACGTTGCGCAGGAGTGGGCGGTGGCGTCAGCGCCGGGACAACACGCGGTACCTCGTCGCGACGTCGACCTCGTTGAAGGAACAACGTGACGCGTTGGTGTCACAGATCAAGGCGGCGATGAAGCAGGCAGGGGGCGAGCCGTCTTAGGCCGGTGCGGCCGTCACGGTCGCGTATCTTCGACCGCGAGACTGTCGGTAGTCGACGACGCCCTCGCGCGTGGCGAACAACGTATCGTCGCCGCCCTTGCCGACGCCGTCGCCGGGATGGATCTTCGTCCCCCGCTGGCGCACGATGATCGAGCCCGCGGTGACCGTCTGGCCGCCGTAGGCCTTCACGCCGAGGCGTTTCGACGTGGAGTCCCGGCCGTTCCGGGACGAGCCGCCGCCCTTCTTGTGCGCCATAAGGTCTCCAGGCTACCAGCCGTCTCCGCCGCGCCGCGCCTTAGCCGAGCTCGACGGTCTCGATCTGCAGCAGCGTGAGCTGCTGACGGTGTCCGGTCTTCTTCGCGTAGCCACTCTTCGGCCGGTACTTGAAAACCTTGACCTTGTCGCCCTTCTTGTCGCCCAGGGGCTTCGCGGTGACGGTCGCCTTCGACGCGGCGGGGCCGGCGTGGGTCTTTCCGTCGTCATCCACGACGAGCAGCGGCGTGAACGTGACCGTCTCGTCCGCGCCGACCAGCTTCTCGACCTCGATCACGTCCCCGGCTTGGACCTTGTGCTGTTTGCCGCCGGTCTTGATCACCGCATACATCGTCAGACGATCCTCTCAGTCAACGTCGTAGGTGAGGATGATGCCCCGGCCTTCGCACGTGGGGCAGATCTGGGAGAACGATTCGACCAGGCCCGAGGATACCCGCTTGCGTGTCACCTGCATCAAGCCGAGTGGGCCGATCTCGAACACCTGCGATCGTGTCTTGTCGATCGCCAGCGCATCCCGCATCGTGTCCTCGACCTGCTTCTTGTTCTTCTCGAGGAGCATGTCGATGAAGTCGATCACGATGATGCCGCCGATGTCGCGGAGCCGGAGCTGACGAGCGACCTCCCGAGCCGCTTCCAGGTTCGTGTTGACGACCGTCGCCTCGAGGTTCGTCTTCCCGACGCTCTTGCCGGTGTTGACGTCGACGATCGTCATCGCCTCCGTGCGCTCGATGATGAGGTAGCCGCCCGAGGGCAGCCACACCTTGCGATCGAGCGCCTTGTGGATCTGCTCGACGATCCGGTAGGCCTCGAACGCCGGGAGTGGGCCCGTGTGCAGGGTGACCTTCTCGGCCAGATCGGGCGCCACCTCGCGGACGTAGTCCACCACCAGCCCGTACACGCGCTGTGAATCGGTCACGAGCCCCCGGTACTCCTCGTCGGTGAAGAGGTCCCGGACGACCCGAACCGTCAGTTCCGGCTCCTCGTAGAGCACCGTGGGCGCCTTGCCCCTCGTCGCCTTCGACCGGATCTGATCCCAGATCGCCAGCAGCCGCCGGAGATCTGCCTCGAGTGCCTCCTCGGTTGCGGACTCGGCCGCGGTCCGGACGATCACGCCGTGCTCCGGCGGCTTCACCCGCTTGAGGAGGGTCTTGAGTCGTTTGCGAGCTTCATCCGGGAGCCGCCGGCTGATGCCCTGGAGATCCTGGTTCGGCGCGAGCACGAGGTAGCGTCCCGCGAGGCTCAGGTTGGCGGTGAGCCGAGCGCCCTTGCCGCCCATCGGGTCCTTCGTCACCTGGACCATGACCGCCTGTCCCGGCTTCAGGAGTTGCTCGATGCGCGGTGCGGCTCCCTCGATGTCTTCCGGCGAGTAGTTGACCTCGCCCGCGTACAGGACGCCGTTGCGACCGCGACCCACGTCGACGAACGCCGCCTCCATGCCGGGAAGGACGTTCTGCACGCGACCCAGGTAGATGTTGCCCACCATCGAGGTCGCCCCGGCCCGTGTCACGTAGTGCTGGACCAAGACATCTTCCTCGAGCACTGCGATCTGGTCGCGGTCGCCGCGCTCGGTGATCACCATGAGTTTGTCGGTCACACGCGGAGGCGTCGGCTGTGGCTGGCGACGCCGGCCCTCGCGTCCCGTGCGGCTCCGCGTGGTGCGGATCCCGCGGGTCGGGCCGCCGGCGGCCACCTGCTCCTCGATCGTCTTCGCCTTCGCGGGTCGCGAGCGGGCCGGCTGCGGCGCGGCCGGCTCGGTCGCGGCCGTCAGACCGGTCGGGGCTTTCGTGGTGCGCTGAGGGTCGTCGGCGCGGCTCGCAGAGGAGCGCCGGCGACGTCGCGCGGGAGGCTTCGCGGCCGCGTCGGCGTCCGGTTCGGCCTCGTCCCGCTGGGCGTCGACCGGATCGATCACCGGCGCGTCGTCGGCGTCGGCGTCGGCCGGAGCGGCCCCGGCCGGCTTCCTGCTTCGGCCCCGGCCGCCACGACGCCGCCTGCGCTTCTTGACCGCGGTGGTGGCGCCATCAGCCTGGGCCTCCGTCTGCGCCGGCTCCGCGCCGTCGTCGGAGACGGGGGGCTGGGGAGAGCCCGTCGTCTCCGACGGATCCCCGGTCGTCGGCGTGGTCGCCGTGGATCCGGCGGGCTTCCGTCTCCGAGGCTGCCCGGACCGCTGCGGTGACTTCGGCTTCGAGGTTCCGCCCGTCTCAGCCGGCCGATCGGGCTCGGATGACGCGTCGGCCTCAGCCCGGACGCTGGCCGATCCCTCGGACGGCTCGGCCGGCGTTGTCGCGACGTCGCCGGATCCATCGCTCGTGCCGGATGCGGCCGCGGCCCCCGACCGGCCTCGGCCCCGCCCGCGGCCACCTCGACGGCGGCGGCGGGACGCGGAGGTTCGGGTCGGTGCCCGCTCGGCAGGCGATGTGGTGCTGGTCCCCTCCTCGGGGGTCGGCGTCACGGACGCCGCTCGGCCCTCGACATCGATGTCGTGGTCCATGTGGTGCTCCCTTCGCTCGATGCGAGGGGGCGTGCGCCGGAAAGGGCGATATCGGAGCACAGCCAACTGACTGCGCCGCAAGACGTTGCTGTGGGTCCGCTCACACTGCATCTGTTGCGCGTGCTGCGAATGACGTCGTGCACCCGGTACGTACCTTCTCCCGGCGCTGCGGCCCTACGCGGCGGCCTCGTCTGGGCCGCTCGGGCGCGGTCGCGCGCCTCCTCGACTTCCTTGGATCCCGCCGCTCCCGGTTGGATCCGGTCGCGGGCGGGGACGTCTGCACTCAGGATAGCAGCGGGTTCGGCGCCGTCGCTCCAAGCCGGTGGGCTATCTCCGGTGGCCCGTCGGGACGAGGGCCTGGGCCATCCGGCCCACACGCGTGTCCCTCGAAGGAACCCTACGACGGTCGGATACCGGGAGGCCTTGGCGGGGCGCACCCTCTGCACATGCCTCAGGGCACCCTTCCCCTGTCCGGTCGCGTTCGCGTCCTCGTGGTCGACGACAACGACGGCTTCCGGGGTTCCCTGGCTGCCCTCCTCGGCGGCGAGGACCTGGAGGTCGTCGGCCAGGCGTCGAACGGCATCGAGGCGATCGAGCTCGTCAACGAGCTGGGACCCGACGTCGTCCTGATGGACATCCGCATGCCGCAGATGGACGGGATCGAGACCACGCGCCGGCTGAAGGCTTTGCACCCCTCGCTCGAGGTCGTGGCGCTCACCGGGCTCGAAGAGGAGCGCGCCGTGCGCGAGATGTTGGTCGCTGGGGCGTCGGGCTACGTCCTCAAGGATTCCGAGGGCGACGAGATCATCCACGCGGTCCGGCGTGCCGCGAGCGGGGGCGCACTCCTTTCGCCCGACGTCACGCCGACCGTGATCGAGCAGCTGCTCGAGGCGCTCGAACGCGAACGAAGGCGGACGCGACAGTTGGAGATCGCGCAGGAAGCGCTGCTCGAGCGCGGGGCACGCCGGCAACAGCTGATCGGCCGTGTCGGTCATGAGCTCCGCACCCCCGTGACGGTCCTCCTGGGCCTCGCCCAGACGCTTCGCCGTGGAGGGCTCGACGACGAGCAGCTCGATGAGGTCCTCGACACGCTGGTGTTCCGCACCGAGGGGCTGGCTCGGCTCGTTCGCCGCTTCGAGGCGGCGATCGAGGCGGGGCTGACGGAATGGGCCAACGTGACGGAGCTCGCGAAGGAGGTCGGAACGCGTGATCCGCGGATCCGCGTCGAGGCCCCGCTCGCGCCGGTGATGACGGCTCTGAACCGGACCGCCGGCATCCGGATCCTCGAGGAGTTGGTCGAGAACGCGTTGGCGTTCTCGCCGGAGACGACGCAGGTCGTGATCCGCGTCTCCAACGATGACGGCATCCCGCAGGTCCGGGTGATCGACCGCGGACAGGGCATCGAGCCCGACGCGATCCCGCGGATCTTCGAGCCGCTCGAACAGGCGCAGGAGCTCCACACGCGCACCCACCCGGGGATCGGCCTGGGACTCAGCCTCGCGAGACTCTCGGCACGCGCGATGGACGGGGACGTGACCCTCGAATCGACCGGCGTCGCCGGCACCACCTTCCTCTGGTCCGTCGCGGGTGGACCGGGCGTCATCACCGAGCTCCCGCCGCGGATCGCCGCGCTCAGCTAGCTGAACCGGCGCATGTGGATGCTCTCGAGCATCCCGACCGCGGTGAAGCTGACGAGGATCGAGGATCCTCCGTACGACAGGAACGGCAACGGGATCCCGGTGATCGGCATGATCCCGATCACCATCCCGATGTTGACGAACATCTGGATCGCGAACATCGACGCGATGCCGGCCGCCACGAGCGTGCCGAACGGATCCTTCGATAAGGTCGCGATCCGGATCGCGCGCCAGAGGATCAGGGCGTAGAGGAGCAGGACGAACATCGCACCGACGAACCCGAACTCCTCTCCCGCCACGGTGAAGATGAAATCGGTGTGCTGCTCCGGCACGTAGTCGAGGTTCGTCTGCGTTCCCTTCAGGTACCCCACGCCCGTCAATCCCCCCGACCCGACCGCGATCAATGATTGGTCGAGGTTGTATCGGGCGTCCTGGGGAGCGTTCGTCCGGTCGAGGAACGCCGTGAGCCGTTCCCGCTGAAAGTCCTTGATCACGCCGAGTTGGAACGTGAGGAAGATCAAGATGAGTCCGGCCGCGGTCAGCATGAGGAGGTGCTTCAGCCTCGTCCCCGCGACCACGAGCATCCCGACGACGATCGCCGCGAGGGCGATCGACGTGCCGATGTCCGGCTGGAGGAACACGAGGACCAGCGGGACGGCCGCGACGGCGAGGACCTTCACGACGTCCGACAGGGTGGGTTCCGGCGTTCGCAGTTCGGAGAGGACAGCTGCGAGCATCACGATCACCGAGAGCTTCGCGACCTCCGACGGGGTGATCTGGAAGCCGGCGACCACGAACCAGCGCTGCGCGGTCCCGGTGGTGTCCGTCGCACCGATCCCGGGGACCTTGACGAGCACGAGCGCGGCGAGCGTCGCGAGGTAGATGAACCCTGCGTACACCTTGAAGAAGCGATAGTCGAACGTCGTGATCACCAACACGATGACGAACCCAAGGATCGCCGTGATCGCCTGCTTCTTGACGCGCACGAAGGGGTCGAGGCTCTCACCGCGAAGGGTCGAGGCCGTCGCCGAATACAGCAGGAAGAGACCGACGACGACGAGGGCTCCCGTGAGCAAGAGCAGGAACCAATCGACATGGCGGATCGGCCGGCGCTCGTCGGCCCAGACGCGCCCCGCCACCATGTCCATCAGCGGTCCCCCACGGCGCAGCCGCCCTGATGGTTGTTCGGCAGGTGGTAGATGTCCTCGATCACGTGCCGGGCGATGGGAGCGGCGGCCTCCGCGCCGAAGCCGCCCTGCTCCACCATCGCGATCACGACGTACTTCGGCGCGTTCGGGTTCTCCCCGGCCATCGCCGCGAACCACGACGTGTCCTGGTGCGGCGGACGCTCGGCCGTCCCGGTCTTCCCGCCGACCCAGACCTGGGAGGTCGGGAACCCGCTGAACGAGCACTGTGCCGTCCCCGAGGTGATCACCGAGCCCAACGCTCCACGGACGTAGGCCAGCTCGCTCGGCGTGTATGGGAGCGTGCGGCTGCAGTGATCGTCTGCGTGTTTGACGACGGCCCCGTCGGGTGCGACCACCTGGTCGACCACGTGGGGTCGGCACAGGTGCCCGCCGTTGGCGATCGCCGAGTATGCCTGGGCGAGCTGCAGGGGCGTCGCCATCACGTACGTGGAGCCGATCATCGTGAGGATGTCGCCGCCGGGGACCCACCCGTCCGGGAACAGGGTGGGTTGCGTCTTCGCCCACGCCGGGTCGGGGACCAAGCCGGATCCCTCCGACGGCAGGTCGATCCCCGTCGGCGCTCCGAAGCCGAACCCACGCAGGTCGTTCTGGAGCAGGAGCCCATTATCGGAGAGCTGGTTCTGGACGTAGCGGAAGTAGAAGTCCGACCCGAAGCGGTCGAACACGGTGTCGCAGGAGATACTGATCGCCTTCGCGAGGCTCATCGTGCCGAGGTTCGCGGTCGTCCAGTTGTGGAAGACGGTTCCCGACGTGTCGCCCGGATGGGTGTACGTCGCGTCGCACGGGTAGTAGCCACCGAGCGTTGCGAACCCTTCCTTCAACGCCGCGAGGGCGGTGATCGGCTTGAACGTCGAGCCGGGCACGTACCCCAGCTGCATCGCCCGGTTGAGGGATGGAGCCGCGGCGCTCTTGTAGAGGTAGCTCGCCTGACTCTTCGTGAGTCCCTGCACCAACCAACGCGGGTCGTAGCTCGGGAGCGACGCCATCGCCTTGATCGCGCCCGTCTGCGCGTCCATCACGATCACCGCTCCGGCATTGGCTTTCAGCGGCAGCCCGTTGATGTCGTGGCCGCTGCGAGCCCGAGCCAGCTCATCCGCCAGCTCACGTTCGGCAGCGCGTTGGATCCGGAGATCCAACGTGAGATGCAGATCGTCCCCCGCGGTCGGGTCCTTCACGCCGAGCGCACGGATCGTCTCTCCGTCGGAATTCACGATGAACTTCTGGACGCCTTGGCTTCCCCGCAGGAAACGCTCATACACCTGTTCGAGGCCCGAGTGTCCGATCACGTCGGACTGCACGTAGCCCTTGTCCTTCAACCGGTCGTACTCGGAGGCGAAGATCGGGCTGACGTATCCGAAGATGTGCGCGGCGGTGCGTCCCTGCGGGTACGCGCGCACCGAGGTCGGGACCACGTCGACGCCCGGGAACAGATCCTGGTACTCGGCGATGTAATTTCGTACCTGCGGCTGGACGAACTCCGCGACCGGGATCGGCTGGAACGAGTAGTACTTGTTGGTCTGCAGCCGAGCCACGAGCCGGCGGACGGGAACGTTCAGGAGGTGCGCCAACCGGTAGACGACCGCTTCCGCCTGGCTCCCCATAGCGTCACGGTTGACGCGGACCTCGAGGCTCTCCTGATTCTCGACCAGCGGGCGGCCCCGGTCGTCGTACATCAGGCCACGCAACGGTTCCGTGTACACGAACCGGACGCTGTTGTCCCGGGCCTCCTGTTGGAACTGGGTCGTCGCGAGGACCTGGAGGAACCACAGCCGGGTCGAGAGCGCGACGAACATCAACGCCACCAGCAGCGCCAGCACCTTGATCCTGGACGACATCTTGTCCATCTAGAACCGCACCACCCTCCGAGGTCGGGATCCCTCGGTGATGCGTCGCAGGAGGGGGTAAAGGATCGGCGTAAGCACGGCGTTGTACAGAGCCGCTAGGAGGGCAACGCGAACACCGTATGCCGCTTGCTCGTGGAAGTTCCCGAGCAGCACCGACACGATCTCGTAGAAGGCCAGGCCCGCGGCCGTTCCGACCGCCACGACGATCGTCGGCACGAGCGGCGACGGCGACACGATGAACTGCCGGAACATCCCGACCGAGTAGCCGAGGAGCGTGAGCGTGAGTGCGGTCAGTCCCTTCGGTTCGTTCATCAGGAAGTCTTGCGCGAGGCCGCTCGCGAATCCGACGGTCGCACCCTCGTTCGGGCCCTCGAGCAGAGCGATCGCGATCGTCACGAGATAGAGCAGCTCGGGTCGAACGCCCAGCAGACGGAGCTGTCCGAAGACGGTGGATTGCAAGAGCAGCGCCGTCACCACCACCGCGGCGATCGCGAGGACCCTGCGGATCACCCCGTCGAGCCTCCCTGGCCCTGATCGGTCTTGTAGACGAGGACGTACTCGAGCGCCGAGAAGTCGACCGCCGGTCGGACGGTGACCGCGGTCTCGAGCGCATTGGTGCTCTGGATCACGCTCGCGACCTCACCGATCAGGATCCCCGGCGGGTACAGGCCATGCTGGCCGTTGATCTCGTAACTCACGGTGAACACCTGGACGGGCTGGTCACCGTCGAGCGGGATCTGCGTGTCCTGAGGGATGCCGTCCATCCGGGGATCCTGCTCCCCTCGCCCGCGGACCAGTCCGGTGGCGCGGGTCGGGCTGAGGCGTCCAGCGACCGCGAAGTTCTGATCGATCAAGAGCTGCACGTCAGCCGAGACGGGCGTGACGGAGACGACGCGGCCCACCAGACGCGGTGTCGTCGCCGATCCGGCGACGACCGGCTGATCGACCGCCACCCCGTCGTCCGAGCCCGCGCTGATCGTGATCGTCCATTCGAAGTTCGAAACACCGTTCCCGATCACGACGGCCGGGATGCCGGTGGGGTCGAGCGTCTGCTTCAGGTGTAACAGGTCCTCCAGCGTTCGGAGTCGGTCCTGGATATCGCCGGCGCCGGCGATCTGGGTCTGGAGGTCGGCGACCTGCCCCCGCAGATCCGCGTTGTCTCGCTCCAGCGAGGGCAGGTGTGCGAGGCCGGAGAAGAAGTCGCCGATCGGGCGCGTGACCGTTGAGACACCCTGCTGCAGAGGAGCCATCACGGTCTGTGTCCAACGACCCGCCTCGGCCAGCGGGCCTGCGTCGCCCTCCCGATAGTCGAGCGTGATGATCGCGAGCGAGATCGAAACGAGCGCGATGACGAGCAGCCGCGTGCTGCGGGGGCGTGAGCGCGTGACCACGCCGGTCTACCGCCGGCTGCTCGGGCTCACCAGGACGCGCTGCAGAACCTCGAACTCCTCGAGGCACTTCCCTGAGCCGAGCACCACCGCCTGCAGCGGTGTGTCGGAGATCCGGACCGGCATGCCGGTCTCGTGGCGGAGCCGCTTGTCGAGACCACGCAAGAGCGCGCCGCCGCCGGTAAGGACGATCCCGCGATCCATGATGTCCGCTGCGAGCTCGGGCGGGGTCCGGTCGAGCGTCGTCTTGATCGCGTCGATGATCGCGTTCACGGGTTCCTCGATCGCGCGACGGATCTCCTCCGCGCTGATCGTGATCGTCTTCGGAAGGCCCGAAACCAGGTCTCGTCCCTTGATCTCGGCGACCAGCTCGTCCGGCGTGGGGAAGACCGACGCGATCGCGAGCTTGATCGCCTCAGACGTGCGTTCTCCGAGCAGGAGCGAGTACTCCTTCTTGACGTGCTGGATGATCGCCTCGTCCAGCTCGTCTCCGCCGATCCGGATGCTCGTCGACGTGACGATCCCGCCGAGGGAGATCACCGCGACCTCGGTCGTTCCCCCGCCGATGTCGACGATCATGTTCCCCGTCGGCTCGTGGATCGGGAGACCGGCTCCGATCGCCGCTGCCATCGGTTCCTCGATGATGTACGCGCGACGGCTGCCCGCGGCGATCGTCGCTTCCTCAACGGCGCGTTGCTCCACGCCGGTGATCCCGGACGGGACGCAGACGACGACGCGTGGCTTCGCGAGCAACCGCCGCTTGTGCACCCGTTGGATGAAGTACCGCAGCATCTTCTCCGTGACGTCGAAATCCGCGATCACGCCGTCCTTCAATGGGCGGACCGCCTGGATATGGCTCGGGGTGCGCCCGATCATCCGTTTGGCTTCGGCGCCCACGGCCAGGATGGCGCCGGTAAGGGTGTTGATCGCGACGACGGACGGCTCGTTCAGGACCACCCCGCGACCGCGAACGTAGACGAGCGTGTTCGCGGTCCCGAGGTCGACCGCCATATCGCGACCAAGGAACCCGAGAACCCCCTCCGTTCCCTGGGAACGGGACGTGGGGGAAGGCGAATGCTGAACCCTTTCGGCCATGGGTTTTGCGCGCGCTCATTCAACAGGACCGGGACGGAGGCTGGCAACCGGGGACGGGAAAGGCATAGGGGTGTCATAGGTCGGGGTGCAGGTCGCGCTGGCGCCGTCGCCGCGATCGGTCCCGGTTCAGTGGCATCGAGGAGCCGCTCGCGGCGCGTCGTCAGGCGCGCGACCTGCACCTCTCTCGACCTGCACCCCTCCGCGACCTGCGGCCCTCGCCGTTACGCTGCTGGGCATGGGGTACGCGGTCGTGTTCCCGGGGCAGGGGTCGCAGTTCGTCGGGATGGCGGATGGCTGGGCGTCCGATCCGGCAGGGAAGGCGGTGCTCGATGAAGCATCGGAGGCGATGGGCCAGGACGTCGTCGCCGGGTGTCACGATGAGGACGCGCTCGCCACGACGGAGTTCGTGCAACCGGCGCTGCTCGCATGCGACGTCGCAGCCTTCGAGGTGATGCGGCACGACGGCGCGATCGATCCCGTCGGGGTGGCGGGGCATTCGCTCGGCGAGTTCGCGGCCCTGGTCGCCGGCGGCGCGATGTCGTTCCGCGACGCACTCGAGCTCGTCGTGATCCGCGGCGTGGCGATGCAGCGTGCGGGTGAGGACCAGCCGGGCGGGATGACGGCGCTGCTCGGCATCGGCTCCGCCGATGCCGAGCAGCTCTGCGCCGAAGTCCGCAGGGACGGGGTGCTGGTCGTCGCGAACGAGAACTCCCCCGTCCAGGTCGTGGCGAGCGGCTCGATCCCCGCGATCGAGCGGCTCGAGGCGCTCGCCGCCGAGCGCAAGGTCCGAACCGTGCGACTCGGGGTTGCGGGGGCCTTCCACAGCGAGCTGATGCGGCCGGCGCTGCCCGTGGTCAGCGAGGCGCTGGATGCGATCGAGATCCGGGATCCCCGGATGGCGATCGCCGAGAACGTCACCGGCGAGCTCGTCACGGCCGCCGGACGGCTGCGGGAGCTCCTCGCGATGCAGTTGGTCTCGCCGGTCCGTTGGGACACGGGCATCCGCTCGCTGGCCGAGGCCGGAGCGACGACCTTCATCGAGGCGGGACCCGGCGAGGTCCTGACCAAGCTGATGAAGCGTATCGACCCGTCGGTGCGGGCGGTCGCAGCCGGCTCGCCCGTCGCGGCCCGCACCGCCGTCGCGGCCACCTGATCGCGCAGCCACCGTGCTGCCCTTCCGATATCCTCGGTGGCCGTGAGCAGACACGCCACCATCACCGGCGTTGGCTCGTCGCTCCCTCCCCGCCTCGTCCCCAACACGTGGTTCGAGGCACGGATCGACACGACCGACGAATGGATCCGGAGCCGTACCGGCATCGAGGCACGCCATTTCGCCGACGACGGAGTCGTGACCTCGGATCTCGCCGTCGAGGCCGCGCTGATCGCGCTCCGAACGGCCGGGATCCCCGCGGAACAGCTCGACATGATCGTGTGCGCCAGCGTCACCGGGGACACCCCGTTCCCGGCGACCGCGGTGTGGGTGCAGGAGAAGCTCGGGCTCTCGTGCCCGGCCTTCGACGTGAACGCCGCGTGCGCAGGCTTCTCCTACGGTCTGGCCACCGCCTCGGCATTCGTCGAGGCCGGGATGGCCGACACGGTCTTGTTGATCGGCGCCGAGGTGTTCAGCCGGATCCTCGACTTCACCGATCGGCAGACCTGTGTGCTGTTCGGTGACGGTGCGGGCGCGACCGTGATCCAGGCGAGCGATCGGGCGGGGATCGAAGGGACGGTGCTCGGAGCGGACGGCACAGCGACCGAGATCCTGCTGGTTCCCGCCGGTGGCTCGCGCGAGCCGGCGTCCGCGGAGACCGTGGCGGCCTCGCGACACCGGATCCGGATGCCGAACGGCCGGGAGGTGTTCAAGCGGGCCGTGACCGAGATGGCGGCGTCCTGTCGGGAGGTTCTCGAGAAGAACGGACACTCTCCCGACGACGTCGACCTGCTGATCCCCCACCAGGCGAACGCGCGCATCATGGTCGCCGTCGCCGAACGCCTGGGGATCCCGCTGGAGCGAGCGGTCGTCGATGTCGCCGAGGTCGGGAACACGAGCGCCGCGTCCATCCCGATCGCGCTCGATCGGGCCTACCGCGCCGGGCGCATCCACGAGGGCGATCTCGTGCTGTTCACGTCGTTCGGCGCCGGACTCACGTGGGGCGCCACCGCGATCCGTTGGACGATGCCGGGGATCATGCCGTGACGGCGAAGATCGCCGTCGTCACGGGTGGGTCGCGCGGGATCGGGCGCGCGTGCGCGGTCGCGCTCGCGGAGGCTGGCTGGACCGTCGCGATCGGATACCGATCGAGCGAGAAAGACGCGAAAGAGACGGTCGAGGCGCTGACGGCTGCCGGCACACAGGGCCTCGCCGTCGCCCTCGACGTCAGCGACGAGGCAAGCGTCCACGAGGCGTTCCGCCGCGTGACCGACGAGGTCGGGAACGTCACCGGCCTCGTGAACAACGCCGGGATGTCGCGCGACGGCCTGCTGATCAAGTACCCGATGGACGTGTACGAGCAGACGATGGCAACGAACCTCCGCGGTTCGTTCCTCTGCTCGCAAGCGGCGCTCAGGGGGATGCTGCGCGAGAAGTGGGGGCGGATCGTCAACATGTCGAGCGCGGTCGCTATCCACGGCAACGCCGGTCAGACCGTCTACGCCGCCACCAAGTCCGGCCTCGTCGGCCTCACGAAGTCGCTCGCACGCGAGATGGCCTCCAAGGGCGTCACGGTCAACGCGCTGTGCCCCGGGTTGCTCGATACGGACATGACCTCGCATCTCACGGAGGAGATGCGCGCCTACTACATCGACCAGACGCCGCTGCACCGTGCCGCTCGGTTCGAGGAGGTGGCTGCGGTCGTCCGATTCCTCATGTCCGAGGAGGCCTCGTACGTGAACGGCACGGTGATCCCCGTCGACGGTGGGTTGACCGCGTAGTGGATAGGCTGACCAGCCACGACCCAGAACCAGCCCAGAACCAGCCGAGAAGCAGGAGGAACGTGTCGATGACCGAACGTGCAGAGATCGAGACCCGGGTGAAGAAGGTGCTCGCCGAGCAGCTCGCGGTGGACGAGGCGCAAGTCGTCCCCGACGCCCGGTTCCAGGAGGATCTGAACGCCGATTCTCTCGACCTCGTCGAGGCCGTGCTCGCGCTCGAAGAGGAGTGGAGCATCGAGATCCCCGAGGATGAGATGGAGTCCGTGAAAACGGTCGGTCAGGCGGTCGACCTCGTCGCGACCAAGCTCGGCGTCAGCTGAGCGCGGAGGCGCACGGAGCCATGAGCCAACGCCCGCGGGTCGTCGTCACCGGGATCGGCGCCGTCACGCCGATCGGGACCGGCGTGGACGACTTCTGGGAAGGGATGACCTCGGGCCGGAACGGGGTCCGCCGGATCACCCAGTTCCCATCGGAAGACCTGTCGGTCAAGGTCGCGGGCGAGGTCGATGGGTTCGACCCGTCCGCGTACCTGGAGACGAAGGAAGCTCGCCGCACGGACCGGTACGTCCAGTTCGCGCTGGCATCGGCTTCGCTCGCGTGGGCGGACGCGGCGACGCCGGAGATCGTGTCCGAGCGTGGCGGCTGTATCTTCGGGACCGGTATCGGCGGGATCCAGACGTTGCTCACCCAGCACTCGGTGCTGCTCGAGAAGGGACCCGGGCGGGTGTCGCCTTTCATGGTCCCGATGCTCATGGCGAACGCCGCCGCCGGACATATCGCGATGCGATACGGACTCACGGGCCACAACATGGCCACGCTCTCCGCGTGCGCGTCGTCGAACACCGCGATCGGCGAGGGGATGCGTCTGATCCGCGATGGATACCTCGACCTGTGCGTGGTCGGCGGCTCGGAGGCCGCGACGGTCCCGCTGACCGTTGCCGCGTTCGCCCAGATGACCGCGCTGACGAAGAACCCCGATCCCGAGACCGCCTCGCGGCCCTTCGACGCCGCCCGCAGCGGGTTCGTGCTCTCGGAAGGCGCGGCGACGTTGATCCTCGAATCCGAGGAGCACGCGAAGGCCCGGGGCGTGCGGGTCTACTGCGAAGTGGCCGGATACGGCGCATCGGACGACGCGTACCACATCACCGCCCCGGACCCCAAGGGGGGCGGCGCGACGCTCGCGATGCGCTGGGCGCTCCGCGACGCCGGCGCGCGACCCGAAGACGTCTCGTACGTCAACGCCCACGGAACGTCCACGCCGCTCAACGACGCCGCGGAGACGGTGGCGATCAAGGCGGCGCTCGGCGAGGACGTCGCCCATCGTGTGGCCGTGTCATCGACGAAGTCGATGACCGGCCACATGCTCGGCGCCGCAGGCGCCGTCGAAGGGGCGGCCTGCGCGCTCGCGATCACGAACGGGATCGTTCCCCCGACGATCCACTACGAGACACCGGATCCCGACTGCGACCTGGACGTCGTCCCGAACGAGGCACGGGCGATGGACGTGACGCTCGCGCTTTCGAACTCCTTCGGGTTCGGCGGTCAGAACGCCTGCGTCGCGTTCCGCGCGCTGAGCTGATCAGCCGTCGAAGGAGCGTGTGAGGATCGCCCCGTTGTACTCCATCGTCTGTGCGCGGCCGTCGACCATGTCCAGGAACCGAACCCGGCGCGGGAGCGCGGGGTCGCCGACGGCGAGCGACCCCTCAGGCAGCGGCGTCAACTCGGACTCGTCGCCGTCCGAGGGCCACGTCGCGAACAGCCGCCCACGCCGTTCGTAGACCCTGATCGCCTTGACCCACGGCGCGTCCGAACGGTAGAGACCGGCGAAAGCATGCCAAGCGCTCGCGGACGGCTCCGCGTCGCGGGGGTCGCCCTCCCGGCCATACCACCGCGGACCGTGGCTCACGCCGCGCACCGCCCCCGCCGGGTCGCGCGCGAGGCGCAGCAGATGCCGCTCGAAGGCCGGATGCGGGACGGCGAAGGCGTCGACCTCTTCGGGCCACCGCTCGAGCCGCACGCGCAGCGGCCCGGATCGCAGCACGAGCCCGCCGTCGGCCGCCTCCAGCTCGATCGCGCGACCGCCGCTCACGAAGCGGCCGGCCATCGAGGCGGCGTCGGGAACCAGCTCGGGAGGCTCGGGGATCGGAGGGTCGGGAAGCGGTCGCGCCCGGAGCGCCGCGGACACGACGCTGAGCGCGTACGCCCCAAGCGCGTCGCGCATGCCGTATCCGTTCAGACAGATCGCCACCGCCAGATCGTCGTCCGGCCGGATCGCGAGGGACGTGTTGAACCCCAACGTCTCGCCGGCGTGCCGGATCGTCCGACGACCGTCGAGCTCGACGACGTTCCACCCGTACCCGTAGCGCGCGCCCCGCTCCTCGGCATCCGCGTACGGGCCGATCCAGCGTTCGAAGCGATCGGGCTCGAGGAGGGCGCCCGAGGGACCCCGCCCACCGCCGAGCACGACGCGCGCGTACGCGCAGAGGTCCGCCACGGTCGAGACGATCGAGCCGTCCGCCACGTTCGACACCTGCCAGACGGCGGGCGCGAGCTGACTCTGGAGATGGGGCGGCCGGTCCGAGAGGAGCGGCTCGTACCCAACGGCGGCGTCGGCGCGATCCTCTTCGAGGATCGCCCCGACGGACCTGGTCATCCCGAGCGGCCCGAGGATCCGCTCGTTGAGAACCTCATGGACCGGCATCCCGGTGACGCGCTCGAGCACGTGCCCCGCCAGCTTGTAGCCGAGGTTCGAGTACGAGAAGCGCTCGCCGGGTGCGAAGGTCGGCGGGTGGGAGCGCGCGAGCAGCGCGTCGCCGACCCCCCACGGTCCGAGCTCGACGCCACTCATCAACCCGCTCGTATGCGTCATGAGGTGATGGAGCGTGATCGGACCGAACGGCTCGGGCAGCTCGAGCCACGGGAGGAGCGCGTTCACCGAGACGTCGAGCGCGATGGTCCCGTTCGCCTCTTCCTGCAGGATGCAGAGCGCCGCGAAGGACTTCGAGATCGAGCCGATCTGGAACCGCGTGTCGGGCCTGATCGGGCGACCCGATGCGACGTCGGCGAAGCCGCGGACCACGGCGCCGAGGGTGTCGCTGCCGTCGGTGACCGCCAGCGCGAGCCCCGGCGCGTGCGTGTGCGGGAGATCGAGCTCCGCGGCGCGGCCGATCCGCTCGAACGCTTCCTCGAGTCCGGTCACCGGTTCGGGGATCAGCCGTCGAAGAAGAGCTTCAGCTCCCGGGCCGCGGACTCCGGCGAGTCCGACCCGTGGACCATGTTCTCGCCGATCACGGTCGCGTAGTCGCCGCGGATCGAGCCGGGCGGAGCGTCCACCGGGTCCGTCGGGCCCATCAGCGTCCGCCAGCAGACGATCGCCTGCTCGCCCGAGAGCTTCCCGACCACGACCGGCCCACTCGTGATGAAGTCGACGAGCTCACCGAAGAACGGCTTGTCGCGGTGCTCGCCGTAGTGCTCCTCCGCCGTCGCGCGATCGATCACGCGGAGCTCGAGCGCGTCGATCGCGAGGCCCTTCGCCTCGACCCGTCGCAGGATCTCGCCGACGAGGCCGCGGCGAACGCCGTCCGGTTTCACGATCAGCAGGGTCGACTCGGTGGCCATGGTCGCGTCAGTCTAGCGGGCGCTCAACGCGCGGCCAGCGCTCGCTTCGCGTCGGCGACCGTGAACAGCGACCCGGTCACGAGGACGACGTCGGCCGGATCGGCCGCGGCTCGCGCGGCGGCGAGTGCGTCGGCGACCGACCGGAACCGCGCCGCGGGACGGCCCAGCGCGGCCGCGACGGCGTCGGGATCGGCGCTCCGCACGCTGTCGTTCCTGGCGACGTACGCCTCGTCGGCGAGCGGAGCGAGCGGCGCGCAGATCCCCGCGAGATCCTTGTTCGCGCTCACGGCGAGCACCAGGTGCAGACGCTGCCACCGGAAGGATTCGCGCATCGCCTCGGCGAGGGCCGCCGCTCCGGCCGGATTGTGCGCACCATCCAGGATCACCGACGGCTCGAGCGCCGCGATCTCGAGCCGCCCCGGGCTCTGCACGACGGCCAGCCCCTCGCGCAACGTGTCGTCGTGCAACGGCTGGCCGGTGAGCGCCTCGACCGCGACGATCCCGGCGGCCGCGTTGTGCACGGCGTAGTCACCGAACAGCGGCAGGTAGAGGTCCTCGTACGACGCGTGGAGCCCGCGGAGACGGAACGCCTGCCCGCCAACGGCGAGCAGGCGTTCCTCGACCTCCCAGTCCTCGCCCTCCCACCGGGGCGTGCTGCCGACCTCGGCAGCACGACCCGCCAGCACCGCCGCCGCGGCGGGTTCCTGTTCCCGGAACACCGCCGTGGCGCCCGGCTTGAGGATGCCCGCTTTCTCCCCCGCGATGTCCTCGAGCGTCGGCCCCAGCTCGGCGACGTGATCCATCCCGATCGGCGTGACGACCGCGATCTCGCCGTCCACGAGGTTGGTCGCATCCCATGTTCCGCCCAACCCGACCTCGAAGACCCCGAGTCCGACGGGCTTGTCGGCGAACCAGAGGTACGCGAGGGCGGTGACGGCCTCGAAGTACGTCACCTCACCGAACCCGCGTCCGTCCACGAGCTGGAGGAACGGTTCGAGGTGCTGCCATTCCTGGGCGAACTCCGCCTCCGTGATGTCCTGCCCGCAGATCGACAGCCGCTCCGTGACCGACAAGAGGTGCGGCGACGTGTAGAGACCGACGGTGATCCCGTGCGCACATGCCACCGACGCCGCCACCCGGGCCGCCGTGGTCTTCCCGTTCGTCCCCGTGATGTGGATCGAGGGATACGTCAACTGCGGCTGGTCGAGCAGCCCAGCGATCTCGCGGATCCGGTCCAACGTCGGACCCGGCATGTGCTCGGGCTGGCGCGCGTTGAGCCGGCTCACGGCGTCCGAGAACCGCATCACGGTTCGTCGGTATCGAGCTCGACCTCGACCGACGCCTCGTCCGACTCGATGGGCTCGATCTTCTCGACGTTCCCCGCCTCGCACAGGTCGGCCTCCGCGAGGGCGAGCTTCGCCAGACGTTCGCGCGTATCGCGCACGATCACGCGCCGCACGCGCGCCCGGAGGGAAAGCTTCGCGAGCGCCTTCGTCCTGCGCACCGCCGTCAAGACGTCGGCGGCGCTCTCATAGACCTCGGGATCGCCGCCCTCGGGGAGGTCCTCTGGCAGGGGCCACGGGCTCCGGTGGACGGAGCCTTCGCGCCACCAAGACCAGACCTCCTCGGTCGCGTACGGCAGGAACGGGGCGAACGCACGCAGCAGGACGTCCAGGGCGGTGCGCAGCGCCCCCACCGCCGATCCGGCCGCCTCCGCCCCTCGCACGCCGTACGCCCGCTGCTTGACGAGCTCGAGGTAGTCGTCGGTGAAGCCCCAGAAGAACCGTTCCGTGACCTCGAGCGCCTTCGCGTGCTCGTACGCGTCGAGCGCTTCGGTCGCGGCATCCACCGTCCGGCGGAGCGACGCGAGCATCGCGAGGTCGAGCGGGTCGGTGACGCTCGTGCTCTCGGCTTCCATCCCCAGCGTGAACTTCGACGCGTTCAAGACCTTGATCGCGAGCCGGCGTCCGTCCTTCATCTGCTTCTCGTCGAAGGCGGCGTCGATCCCGAGGCGTGCCCGCCCTGCCCAGTACCGGACGGCGTCGGCGGAATGTCGCTCGAAGACCTCGGTCGGCACGACCACGTTCCCCTTGGACTTCGACATCTTCTTGCGATCCGGGTCCAGGACGAACCCGCTGATCGCCGCGTTCCACCACGGCAATGATCCGTGCTCGATCTCCGAACGGAAGACCGTGTAGAAGAGCCACGTCCGGATGATGTCGTGGGCCTGCGGCCGCAGGTCCATCGGGAACAGCCGCTCGAACAGGTCGGGGTCCTCCTCCCACTTCGCAGCGATCTGTGGCGTCAGCGAGGACGTCGCCCACGTGTCCATCACATCCGGATCCCCGGTGAAGCCGCCGGGGATGCCGCGCTGTTCCGCCGTGAACCCCGGGGGCAGGTCCTCCTGGGGATCGATCGGGAGCGAGCCTTCATCGGCGTAGAGCGGATCCTCGTAGCGAGGGAGCCCCTGTTCGTCGAGGCGATACCACACGGGGAAGGGGACGCCGAAGAAGCGCTGACGGCTGATGCACCAGTCCTGATTCAGGTTCTCCACCCAGGAGCGGTAGCGAGCCCCCATGTGCGCGGGATGCCACGAGAGCTCCTCGCCGCGCGCGAGCAGCCGATCCTGGAAGCGAAGGATGGGCACGAACCACTGCCGGCTGCTGATGATCTCGAGCGGTCGCTCCCCTTTCTCGTAGAACTTCACGGCGTGTCGGATCGGTTGGGGCTCACCGAGGAGCGAGCCCGCTTCTCGGAGCATCTCGACGGCTTCGGCGCGCGCTCGTTTGACCGTGCGTCCGGCGAGCCGTTCCATCGCAGCGTTCGCGGCATCGGGATCGCGGGACTCCCATCCCGGTCCGCCGAGGCTCCGAGGACCGATGGTGCCGTCCTTCTCGACCACGACGCGCAGGGGCAAGCCGAGCTCGCGCCACCACGTGACGTCGTTGAGATCGCCGAACGTGCAGACCATCGCGATCCCGGTGCCCTTCTCCGGATCGGCGAGCTCGTGCGCGACCACGGGCACCGGCACGCGGAACAGCGGCGTTAGGACGGTCGTGCCCATGAGGGCGGCGTAGCGCGCGTCCCCCGGGTGCGCGACGAGCGCCACGCAGGCCGGGAGCAGCTCCGGCCGAGAGGTCTCGACCTCCACGGTCTCGCCGTCTTCGCGATCGAACGCGATGCGATGGTAGAGACCCGCTTGCTCGCGATCCTCGATCTCCGCCTGCGCGACCGCCGTGTTGAAGTTGACGTCCCACATCGTGGGAGCCTCAGCCGTGTACGCGACGTCCTTGGCCACGAGATGCAAGAACGCGCGCTGGGAGACGCGGCGCGACCGCTCACCGATCGTCGTGTAGGAGTGGTTCCAGTCGACCGACCAACCGGCCCGCCGGAACAGCTCCTCGAACGCCTTCTCATCCTCGACGGTGAGCCGGTCGCAGAGCTCGATGAAGTTCCGACGGCTGACCGCGACCGGCTCGGCCTCGTCCGGCCGCTCCAGGGCGGCGATATCGAACGCGGGATCGTACGGCAGCATGGGGTCGCATCGGACCCCGAAGTAGTTCTGCACGCGTCGCTCGGTCGCGAGGCCGTTGTCGTCCCAGCCGATCGGATAGAAGACCTCCTTGCCGCGCATCCGTTGATACCGAGCGATCAGGTCGGTGTGCGTGTACGACATCACGTGCCCGACGTGGAGGCTTCCGCTGACGGTGGGGGGCGGCGTGTCGATCGCGAAGATCTCCTCGCGCGTCTTCGACCGGTCGAAGCGGAAGATGCCGGCGGTCTCCCACCATTCCCCCCACTTCGCTTCCAGACCATCGAGCGACGGCTTCTCCGGGACCTCCATGCGCGCGAGTGTAGCGAGCGGTGGCTCGCTCACCGGTGACGGGCGGCCGAACGCGATGGCGGGTCAGATGTAGGCGCGGCGCCGCAGGATCCGCATCGCGACCACGCCCCAGATCGGCGGCAGGTAGAACGTCACGAGGCGGAACGCGATCGCCGTGGCGACCGCGGCGCTCTCGGGGATCCCGACCGCGACGAGTCCACCGCTGATCGCGGCTTCCATGACCCCGATCCCGCCCGGGATC
>DATAEV010000072.1:0-5438 GCA_036257875.1 Actinomycetota bacterium
GGACCGCAGCCCCGTCGAGGGAGACGACCTCGTCCCCGGTCACCGAACGGCCACGCCGTACGGTGATCCGAGCAGCTCGCGCACTTCGCCGTCGTCGTCGAAGAACAGGAACCGGTCCATCAGCCGCATGAACCAACGGTCGTGCGTGACGGCGACGACGGTCCCCTCGTAGCGGCCGATCGCCTCCTCCAGCGCATCCGCCGACGCGACATCCAGATTGTCGGTCGGCTCGTCTAAGAGCAGGAGCGTGGGCGACTCGATCTCCATCAACATGATCTGGAACCGCGCTTGCTGGCCGCCGGACAACACCTCGTACGGGTTCGCCGCCACGTGGTCGAGCTCGTAGCGACGGAGGGCGGACATCGCTCCCGTTCGATCGAGTCCCTTCTTCAACACCACATCGAGGATGGGCTGCTCGCCCACGTCGGCACGATCATGCAGCTGCGTGAAATGTCCCGGCGTCACCCGGGCGCCGAGCATCCACTCGCCATCGTGAGGCACGGGTTCACCGGCGAGCAGGCGGATGAGGTGCGTCTTGCCCGTCCCGTTCGGCCCGATCACGCCCAGTCGCTCCCCGTACCGGACCTCGGCGTCGAAGGGTTCCACGATCCCCCGGATCGATAAGCCTCGCGCCCGGAAGACGACCTTCCCGGTCCGGCCGCCGCCGAGGCGCATCTTCACGTCTTGGGTGGCGGCCTTCTCCGGCGGCTTCTCGCGCGTCTCGAACCGCTCGAGCCGGTGTTCGGCCGATCGCGCCTTCGACGCCCAACCGTCGTTGTAGGCCGCCTTGCGCTTCATCTCCTTCACCATCGCGCCGAGCCGGCGGCGTTCGTCCTCGTACCGGCGATGACGCTCGTCCAGACGCTCGACCCGGGCGTCCCGGGCCTCGGCATAGGTCGAGAACCCTCCGACATGGGTCCACGCGGCGCGGCCCTCGAGGGTCACGATCCGGGTCGCCGCGCGGTCCAGGACGGTTCGGTCGTGCGAGACGAACAGGATCGTGCGCGGATCCTCCGCGATGGTCGTTTCGAGCCAACCCTTGCCCTGGATGTCGAGGGTGTTGTCCGGTTCGTCCAACAGCAGGACGTCGAATGCGGAAGCGAAGACGATCTCCAAGGCCAGCCGTTTGCGCTCTCCGCCGGAGAGCGTCTCGATCGTCCGATCCGCGCTCTCGGGGTAGCCGCCGCCGAACGCCGCCTGCGCACAGCGGTCCCAGAGCACCTCTGCGCGGTATCCGCCTGCCTGCTCCCACGCAGCGAGCGCCGACGCGTATGCCAGCTGAGCCCTCTCGTCGGGATCCACGGCCAGCCGCTCCTCTGCCCCACGCACCCGGGCCGCGGTCGCTCGGACGGCCGGCTCGCTGTAGGCGAGCAGGAAGTCGCGCACGGTGGTCGGACCTTCGTTCGACCCGATGAACTGCTGCATCAAGCCGACCCGCCCCTCGACACGAACGGCTCCCTCCGCCGGTCGATCCTCGCCTGCCAGCAACCGGAGCAACGTCGTCTTGCCGATCCCGTTGGCGCCGATCAGTCCGGCGTGCTGCCCGTCGGGCACGCGGAAAGACACCCCTTCGAAGAGGGTCCAGCCGCCTGGAAGGGCAACCGTGACGTCCGTCAGCTCGATCACGCCCATGCCAACGCCGCAGCATACGGGCGCAACGGCCCTCCGGTTGCGGGAATCAACGGCGGTGGGTACCTTCCTTGGTACAGGGGGAGGGGCGGGGCGTGGAGATACGGTTACGAAGGGCCCCTGGGATCGGCATCGAGACCCTCGATCTCCCCCGCTCCGGTAGATTCCCACGAAGCGTGCAGGTCTCGACGCATCGATCGTTCCCGCTGACGCCGAAGGCGAAGCGTGCCGTCGCGGCTTCCGTCGGCGGCATGCTGTTCGTCGCCTTGGTCTGCGCCACGCCGAATTCTCCCTTCTACCCCTTGCTGCCGATCGGGATGCGGGCTGCCGACCCCCTCCGCTGGATATCGGGGGTGATCGGACTCGGGCACCTCGGCACGACCCCGTTGATGATCGTCGGGTTGCTTGCCGTCATCAGCGCGGCCGCGGGGTTCGTCCTGCTGGTTCGCGAGGCGTGGGCGGGACGCATCCCGGTGCGCACCGTCGTGCTGCTGGCCATCGGCTTCCACGCGATCGTGCTGATGCTCCCCCTGTTGTTCTCGCGTGACGTCTACAGCTACGCCTACTACGGACGGATCGTGAGCACGTACGGCGGAAACCCATACGTGCTCACCCCCAGCGATTTCCCGCTGAACGGGCTGTGGCACCTGACGTGGCCCGGATGGCGAGAGACGCCGTCGGTCTACGGTCCCCTGTTCACGTGGATGTCCGCGTTGATGACGAGGATCGTCAAGGATCCGAGCGAGGTCGTCGCCAGCTTCCAGCTCCTCGCCGCGCTGGCGAGCCTCGGCACGGTCGCGGTCGTCGGCCGGCTCGTTCAGAAGGTCCGGCCGGAGCGGACCGCGTTCGCGATCGCGATGATCGGGTGCAATCCGATCGTCGTGTATCACGTCGTCGGCGGTGGACATAACGACATCCTCGTCGCGTTCTTCGTTGCCTGTTCGGTATCGCTGCTCTTCGCGCGACGCGAGTTGCTCGCCGCGATCGCGCTCGCGCTCGGCATGTCGGTGAAGGCGAGTGCCGTCGTCCCGCTCGCCTTGCTCGTCGTCGCCATCGTCGCGGATGCTCCGCCCGAGCGCCGCCGTCGCGTGCTCGCGATGTACGGCGCCGTCATCGCCGGCGTCTGGCTCGCGCTGGCCCTCCCCTTCCTCCAGTGGACGAACCCGACGCTCGGGTTGATGGAGGTATCGGGCCATGACTCGTGGATGGCGCCGGGACAGCTGATCGTTCGGGCCGCCTCCGGACTGGGGGGCCTCGTGGGCGGCGACTCGTTCCGGGAGCCGGCGGCGACCGCCGCGCGCATCGGTCTGTTCGTCCTGTCCCTGGTGGCGGTGATCGCGATCGGCCATCGGATCTGGACCTCCGTGCAAGCCCGGACCCCCGAAGCGATGGCGGCCGCGTGGGGATGGGCGTTCCTCGCGATCACCCTGCCATCGCCGGTGCTCTTCACGTGGTACCTGGTGTGGGCGCTTCCGCTCGCGTGGATGATGCCCAAGATCGCGCGACGAGGCATGGTCATCCTCTCGGCGTTCTTCGTGATCACCCAGCTCGTCACGGAGTCGTCGCGATTGCCGACGTACCTCCAGACCGTCAGGCTCCCGTTCGGTCACCCGATCGCCATCGCGGTCTGTGTCTGGGTCGGGATGGACTTCATCCGTCGGATCCGTCGAGGCACGCCCCTCGACGCGGAGACCGACGAGCCCGCGCTCGGCGACGCGTTCGAAGCCGGGACCGACCGTGCGGCGGTTCCCGAGCCGTCGCTGGTGATCGACATCGCAGAGCCCGCGCCGGACCGGGATCCGGCGCCGGCGGAGGACCCCGAGCTGTTCCCGGACGGCGTGCCGGTCGCAGACCTCGAGCCGCTGCCGGTCGCCGTTCCGGCGGACGTCGCCTAGCGTCCGCCTCTACGCCGACCCGGACGCGCGACCCACGGCTGACAGCGCCAGCTGTCCGCATGCCGCGTCGATGTCCCGTCCGCGGGTATCGCGGACCGTCACGTTGACGCCGGCCCGGTCGAGCGCGCTCACGAACGCTCGGATCCGAGCCGGTGGCGACCCGACGACCGGGTAGCCGGGCGTTGGGTTGAGCGGGATCAGGTTCACGTGTGCGCGGAGGCGCCTGGCGATCGGCGCCAAGAGCGCGGCCTGCTCGACGGTGTCGTTCACGTGATCGATCAGTGCCCATTCGATCGAGGGGCGCCGGCGCGTCGCGGAGCGCCACGCGGCGATCGCCTCCTCGAGTGCAGCGAGCGGGTAGCGCCGGTTGGGCGGCACCAGCTGGTCGCGCAGCTCATCGCTCGCGGCGTGGAAGCTCACCGCGAGTCCGACCTGCGGATGAGCGGATGCGAGCCGGCCGATCCCCGGCGCGATCCCGACCGTCGACACCGTGAGATGACGCGCACCCATCCCGAAGCCACCGCGATCGGTCAGCTTCGCGAGCGCCCCGAAGACGTGACGCTCGTTCGCGAGGGGTTCCCCCATGCCCATGAAGACGACGTTGCCGAGCCGCTGCGGGGTCGTGGCAGGCAGCTTGCGTGCTTCCCGCCGAGCCCACACCACCTGCGCCGCGATCTCGCCCGCGGTCAGGTTGTTGCGAAGACCCATCTGGCCCGTCGCACAGAACGTGCACCCCATCGCGCAGCCGGCCTGCGGCGACACGCAGACCGTGACGCGATCGCGATACCCCATCAGCACCTCTTCGATCACGTGCGTGCCGCCAAGCTTGAGCAGCGCCTTGCGGGTCGCCCCCCGATCGGCGGTCCGCTCGTCGAGGACCTCGATGCCGATCGGGAGCGCAGCCGTGAGGCGCTCCCGGAGCGCCGGCGAGACGTCGGACATCTCCTCGTAGGTCGCGCCGCGCTTCCAGAGCTGCGTCCAGATCTGCTTGGCGCGGAACCCGGGCTCGCCCCACGCGGCGAGTCGCTCCGCCAGCTGGTCGATCGATAGGTCATAGACGGTAGCCATCGCGAACGAGCGTACGCTGAGCACGCGATGGCGACGGGTCGGATAGGGCTGAACCACCCGGTGGATCTCCGCCGCACCCTGTTCCCCCTGATCCGAGGCACGGGCGACCCGACGACGAGGGTCGACGGCCCGACCGTCTGGCGAGCGGTCCGAACGGAAGACGGTCCGGCGACGCTCCGTCTGACCCAGATCGATCGTGCGCGCGTCGAGGTCGACGCCTGGGGTCCGGGGGCGGAACGAGCGATGGAGGTCGCGGCTCCGGGGCTCGCGGGGGCGCTCGACGAACCCGACGCGTTCGTCCCCCACGACGAGCTGATGACGGGGATCTGGCGGGACCACCGCTCGGTCGTACTCACCAGGACGGACCCGTTCCCCGTGCTCGTCGCGGCGATCCTCGAGCAGAAGGTGCAGGGCCTCGAGGCGCGGAGGGCGTGGCGAGAGGTCGTGACGGCGACCGCCGATCCGGCCCCCGGAGAGCTGGGCCTCTGTCTCCCACCCGACCCGGAACGGCTGGCCTCGATCCCCTCATGGCTGCTGACGAAGATGGGGGTCGTCCACGGGCGGGCGGCGACGCTCCGTGAGGTAGCCCGGCACCCGAAGAAGATCGCCGCGCTGCGCGACGCGACGCCGACGGCTGCGCGCACCTTCTTGGAGAAGCTCCCCGGCGTCGGCCCTTGGACCGCCGGTGAGGTGTGCCGGATCGCGCTCGGGGACCCCGACGCGATCTCCGTCGGCGACTACCACCTGCCGCACATCGTGTCGTGGGCCGTCGCGGGCGAGCCGCGCGGCACGGACGAGCGGATGCTCGAGCTCCTCGAGCCGTATCGCGGTCAGCGAGGTCGCGTC
>DATAEV010000074.1:0-10830 GCA_036257875.1 Actinomycetota bacterium
CGAGGGACAGCCCCTCGGCGGCGCCGACCCGAGACCACCAGAGGTAGACGGGCATGTCGGGCCCGACCGCCACGGCGTAGTGGTGGACCAGCGTGGGCCAGACCGCGACGCGAAGGAACACGGCTCCGAGCACGACGACGAACAGCAGGTCGATCGTCGCGCGGGCGGACCCGGTCCGGATCTCGGTCGATCCAGTCGTCGCCGTTTCGGTCGTCGTCACGTCGCCGGGCGACCGTATCACCGCGGCTTAGTAGCATCGCCGCCATGCTCGATCGCGAGCTCGTCACCGAGGTCCTCGCCGCCGCGCGACGCAAAGGTGGCGACTTCGCGGAGGTCTTCGTCGAGGAGCGCTCGTCCACCTCCATCCGTCTGGACGACGGCCGGGTCGAGGAGCTGACGACCGGCCTCGATCGTGGGGCGGGTGTGCGAGTGGCGCAAGGCACGAGTTACGGCTACGCGTACTCCAACAAGCTGGACCGCGACGCCTTGCGGGAAGCCGCCGCGGCGGCGAGCGCGGCGCTCCGCGGCGACGCCCCGGGCACGGTGGTCGACCTGACCGACCGGTTCGGGCCCGGGACCAACCGCGCGGGGCGCGCCGCCGACACCGTTGCCGCTTCGGACAAGGTCGGTTGGCTCCGCGAGGTCGACGAGGTCGCGCGCGGGCACAGCCCCGAGGTGAGCCAGGTCACCGGGATCTACTTCGATTCGCTCCAGCGAAGACTGATCGCGGCCTCGGACGGCCGGTGGATCGACGAGGAGCGGCCGCGGGTCCGCCTGGTCGCCCAGGTCGTCGCGAAGCGCGGTGACGTGATCCAGACCGGGTGGGACGGGCCGGCCGCCTGCGCGGGCGTCGAGTTCTTCGACGCCCATCCGCCGCGCGTCACCGCCGAACGGGCGGCGACGCGCGCCGTCACGATGCTGGACTCGATCCCCGCGCCGGCCGGCGAGATGGCGGTGGTCGTCGCGAACGGGTGCGGCGGGGTCCTGTTCCACGAGGCGGTCGGGCATCCCCTCGAGGCCGATGCCGTCGACAAGGAGGCGTCGGTGTACCGCGCGCTCGTCGGCGAGCGATGCGCGAGCGAGTTGATCGACGGTGTCGACGACGCCACGATCGCGAACGGCTGGGGTTCGTACGATTTCGACGACGAAGGCGAGTCCGCTCAACGGACCGAGCTGTTCCGCGCCGGTGTCCTCCAAGGCTTCCTGCAGGATCGGCTCCGGGCCGCCAAGATGGGTGTCCAACCCACCGGGAACGGTCGGCGCGAGTCTTACGCCTCGCCGCCGATCGTGCGGATGACGAACACCAACATCCTTCCCGGCAAGGAGGACCCCGATCAGATCCTCCGTTCGACGGCGCACGGGATCTACGTCCGTGGGCTCGGCGGCGGCCAGGTCAATCCCGCGACCGGCGACTTCGTGTTCGGGGTCTCGGAGGGTTACCTGATCGAGGACGGCCACGTCACGACGCCGGTTCGGGGCGCCAACCTGATCGGTCGGGCGATCGAGGTCATGAGCTCCGTCGACGTCGTCGGGAGCGACTTCGAGACCTGGGAGGGCGTCTGCGGGAAGGACGGCCAGAGCGCGCCGGTGGGGAGCGGCTCGCCGACGCTCCGCATCGCCAAGATCACGGTCGGAGGCACCGGTGCCTGAGCTCGGAGCGTTGGTGCACGCCGCCGTCGATGCGGCGGACGGAGACGAGCAGGTCGAGGCCTACGCCGAGGAGGGGCGCCAGACCGAGGTGAGCGCGCTCCGGAACGAGATCGAGGGCATGACCTTCGCGGAGTCACGAGGCCTCGGCGTCCGCGTGATCCGTGACGGGCGGCTCGGCTATGCATGGGCGGCCGATCCCTCGGAGGACGAGGCGCGCGAGACGGTGTGGCGGGCGCGAGAGAACGCCGCGCTCTCCGAGCCGGACGGGCACAACGGCCTGCCCGCGGCGGAGTCGTTCGAGGCGATGCCCGAGATCTTCCGCGAGCAGAGCGTGACCGTCGCCGCCGACGACAAGGTGCGGATGGCGTTGGAGCTCGAGGCGTACACCGTCTCCCGCGATCCGCGGGTGTCGAAGGTCGACCTGGCGCAGGTCGGGGACGCGGTCTCGCGCGTTGCGGTCGCCTCGACGGCCGGAGTCGACGTCGAGTACGCCAGGACGGACGCTTGGGCCGTCGTCGTCACGCTCGCCGTGGAAGGCGACGAGACCCAGACCGGCTTCTCCTACGCGATCACGCGCGGGCTCGACGCGCTCACGTGGGAGCCGGTCGCCGATGAGGCGGTCGAGCGCGCGGTGAAGATGCTCGGCGCCGTCAAACCCCCGACCGCCAAGACGCCGGTCGTGCTCGACCCGTTCGCCGCGTCGAGCTTCCTCGGCGTGCTCGCCGGCGCGCTGAACGCGGAGGCCGTCTTGAAGGGCAGGTCGCTCTTCGCCGATATGGTCGGTCGAGCCGTCGGTTCCGACGCGTTCACGCTGGTCGACGACGGACGTCGGCTCGATGGCCCCGGAGCGTGTCCGTTCGACGGAGAAGGCGTTCCGAGCGGCCGGACCGAGCTGTTCACGGACGGGACGCTGAACGGGTTCCTCCATGACACGTACACGGCGCGCCGGGCCGGCGGTGGGCAACGATCGACGGGCAACGCCAAGCGCGGTGGCTACCGGTCGACGCCGGGTGTCGGCACGTCGAACTTCTTCGTGGATCCTGGAGAGCTCTCGTACGACCAGCTCCTGGCGAAGGCCGAGGGCGGCGTGCTGATCATGGACGTCTCGGGCGTGCACTCCGGCGCGAACCCGATCAGCGGTGAGTTCAGCGTCGGGGCGACGGGGCTGCGGGTCGAGGGCGGAGCCACGGGCGAGCCGCTCCGCGAGATGACGATCGCGTCGACCCTGCCCGAGATGCTCGCGGGCATCGCGGGGGTGGGGAGCGACCTCCGCTTCTTCTCGAGCGTCGGAACACCCTCGATCCTGATCGGTGAGATGACGCTCGCCGGCGTCTGAGCCGGCCCGACTCAGATCGTCGCCGAACGAACCCCGGTCGCGATCAGCAGGAAGACGAGCGCCGCAACCGCGAGGCGGTAGACCATGAAGATGAGGAAGTCGTGGCGCCGGAGGTACCGCAAGAGGAACCAGATCACCACGAAGCCACTGATCGCGGATGCCACGAACCCCCAGAAGAACTGGGCGCCGTATCCCTGGAACCCGTCCTGCAGCATCCCGACACCCTTGTAGAGGCCGGCGCCCGCGATGATCGGGATCGCGAGCAGGAACGAGAAGCGGGCGGCGGCCTCACGTTCGATGCCGATCGCGCGCGCGGCGGTGATCGTCACGCCGGAGCGAGACACCCCCGGTTGCAACGCCAGCGCCTGGGCGAGCCCCAAGAACAGGCCGGTCTGGGGCCGGACGGAGTCCAGATCGCGATCGCTCCGGCAGGTCCGGTCGACGACGTAGAGGACCACCCCGAAGACCGCGAGCATCAGGGCGATCAGCCACGGCTGACCGAGCGTGTCCTCGATCGCGCTCTCGAACAGCGCTCCCGCGATCGCCCCGGGGATCGTTCCGACCACGAGCGCCCACGCGAGTCGTTCGTCCGCCGATCGGATCGAACGAGCTCGGACCGACGCGATCCAGGCCTTGAAGTAGCGCCAGAGATCGGTGCGGAAATAGATCACGGCCCCCAGCAGCGTCCCGACGTGGAGCGCGACGTCGAAGGTCTTGTTGAGCGCCGGATCCTGCACGATGGACCACCCGAACAGCCACGGCACCAGGATCAGGTGTCCGCTGCTGGATACCGGAGCGAACTCCGTGATGCCCTGGGTGATCCCCAAGATGATCGCCTGCAGGATGGTCACGCGCGTCCTTCCGGTCGGGAGGCGCGGCGAGTCTATCCCGAGGCGGATTCGGTTCCGGGCGAGGGTGATGGAGATGGTGTAGCGCCGACGTCCGGACCTCGAGCGACGAGCGCGAGCGTGCCGGTTGCGTCCGCCTGGAGCAACTGACGCGCGGTCGCGGCATCGACGTCGAGGGTGACCATGGTCCCTTCATCGCCCAGCGGGTCCTTCGTGGGGTCGATGCGCAACACGCGAAGGTCCTCGCCGACGAGCACGGTGAACGGCCGAGCGCCACCGAACGTGGCGAAGACGTCGACCCGGTCCGCGGTCGTGAGTCCCTGGGGGACCGACGCGAACCCCGCGGTCACGACGAGGCGTCCAGGTCCCACGCTCCCGGCGAGCATGCTCCGGCCGAGCCGCGAAAGGGACAAGGGTTCGCCTTCGGCGATCGAGGTCTGCGCGACCAGGCCGAGGGCCGCATCCACCGCGGGAACCGACCCCGGCGGGGCGAACGCTACCGGCATCTGCGTCATCGCGAGGTCGCCGGCCGTGAGCGTCGCTCCAGCGTCGATGTCGTGGGTAGCGATCGTGACACCCACCTGTGACCCGGTCAGCGCTCGTCCGTCCGAAGCTCGCGAAGCATCCGCACGAACCAGGAGGAACGAGGCGATCGCGCACGCCGCCGCGACGCTGAGGAAGATCTTGGAGGACAGCGGCAGTTTGCGTCGGAACGAGAACGCCGGGACGATGCGCATCCGCGGAACGTACGCGGCGCATGCCCGACCGGCCGTGACCGAGGTCACATCAGTCGACCGGTCGGAGGTGATCCTTCCTCTTGTCGTCGAGCGGCAGCGCCCGAACGCGGAACTCCTCGAGCGCCTCGCGTCCCACGATCATGGCCACGGATTCCCGGATCCGCTCGCCGAGCTGCTCGCCGTCTTCCTCGGTCACGAAGGCGAGCTCGATGCGGATCAGCTGCCGAGCCATCAGTCGTGCCCCGAGCCGCCGAGGGCGTGCGCGCAGTCGCAGCCGCTCCGCTCCTCCGGCACGCGGGGGATCGCCGCGAACAGCAGATCGCGCAGCGCGTCGATGTTCTCGCCGAAGACCTGCAGCACCTCGGCGTGCGAGACGGGTGCGATCCCGTCCACGCCGACGTCGTAGTCCGTGACGAGGGCGACGTTCGCGAAGCACAGCTCGAGCTCCTTCGCGAGCGCGGCCTCCGGGAACTGCGTCATCCCGATCACGTCGCCGCCCACCGTCGCGAACATCCTGGATTCGGCGCGCGTGGAGAACCGAGGTCCCTCGATCACGACCATCGTCCCGCCGACGCGATGCTCGATCCCGAGCTCGACCGCGGCGTCGACCAAGCCCTGACGCATCACCGGGCAGTACGGATCGGCGAACGACACGTGCGTGGTGATCGGTCCGTCGAAGTAGGTGTTCTCGCGGGACTTCGTGAAGTCGATCGCTTGGTCGCACACGACGAAGGTGCGCGGAGGGATGTCGCGGCGGAGCGAACCAGCCGCCGAGGGTCCGAACAGCCGCGTGACGCCGAGCTCCTTCATCGCCCAGACGTTGGCGCGGTATGGGACGCGATGCGGTGGGAACTCGTGGTCCTTGCCGTGCCGCGGGATGAACGCCACGCGCCGCTCCGCGATCGATCCCACCGTCACGGCGGCCGCCGGCTTCCCGTACGGCGTGTCGACGACGATCTCCTCGGGATCGTCCAGGAAGGCGTAGAACCCCGAACCGCCGAAGACCCCGATCTCGGCCGTCGTCACGACCCGGCCCCTTCCTTCGACGGCACCGCCGTGCCGGAGGACGACTCCTTCTTCGTGCTCGCGTCGCCGGTCTTCTTCTCCGACGAGCCGGCGTCCTTCTTCGTGTCCTTCGCGTCGGCTTTCGCTCCCGCTGGTGCGTCCTTCGTGTCGTCTCTCCCCTTCGACCCCTTGCCGTGGTCGGTGGCGTAGAAGCCCGAACCCTTGAACGCGATCGCCGGCGCCGCGAAGACCTTCCGGAGCTGCCCTCCGCAGCGCGGGCAGATCGTGAGCGAGTCGTCCGCCATCTTCTGGACGATGTCGAACGTGTGGCCGCAATCGCGACAGGTGTATTCGTAGGTGGGCATCGCGAAGGCAAGTGTACCGACGCCCTCCCTGTCGGCCGACCACCCTATGCTGATGTGACGATTGGCGCGGCGCCGGAAGGGCGCGTATCGTTCGCGGTCCGCGGAGCGAGGGGGCTCATGAAGGTTCGCAAGGCGGTGATCCCTGCTGCCGGGCTGGGCACCCGGTTCCTTCCGGCCACCAAGGCGCAGCCGAAGGTCATGCTCCCCGTGATCGACGTCCCCGCGATCCAGCTGGTGGTCGAGGAGGCGGCTCGAGCGGGCATCGACGACGTCCTGATCGTCACCGGGCGCGGTCAGCGCGCGATCGAGGACCACTTCGACCGGAACCTCGAGCTCGAGCGCTTCCTCGAGGACAAGCAGAAGTTCGATGAGCTCAAGCGGATCCGGCAGATCTCGGACATGGCGGAAGTCCACTACATCCGTCAGAAGGAAGCCCTCGGGCTCGGACACGCGGTGTCGGTGGCACAGGCGCACGTCGGCGACGAGCCCTTCGTGGTCATGCTCGGCGATGACCTGATCCACCCATCCGAACCGCTCCTCGGCGAGATGCTCCGAGCGCACGACACCTTCGGACGGAGCGTCATCGCGGCGATGGAGGTCAGCAAGAAGGAGATCTCCATGTACGGATGCATCGAGCCGGAGTCGTTCGAGGAGGATCTGGTGCGGATCCTGTCGATCATCGAGAAGCCGTCGCCGGAGGAGGCCCCGTCCAACCTCGCCGTGATCGGCCGGTACGTGCTCACGCCCGAGATCTTCGACGCGCTGCGACGGACCACGCCGGGCCGCGGTGGCGAGATCCAGCTCACGGATGCGATCAACCTGTTAGCGCAGGAGCAAGCGGTCTACGCCTACCGCTTCGATGGCCGGCGCTTCGACGTCGGGAACCCCCTCGACTACCTGAAGGCGACCGTCGAGCTCGGTGCCGAGCGCGACGACCTGGGCCCGGAGTTCCGCGCGTGGCTCGCTCAGTACGTGCAGCGCGAGAAGCTCATCTGATCCACGCTCGCCGTTCCATCGATGCCTTCCGGGTGCCTGGGTAGACTCCCGGCATGGCCGAGCGGCATGCGCACGATCACGACGCAGCGGAGGGCCTGGTCCCCCTCGACGAGGCGCGCGAGCGGGTCCTTTCGCGGATCGAGACCCTCCGGCCGCTGCAGCTGCCGCTGACCGATGCCTACGGGTGCGTGGCGGCCGAGGACATCTTCTCGGCGGTGGATCTTCCGGAGTTCGCCTCCTCGGCGATGGACGGCTTCGCGCTCCGCGCCTCGGACGTCGCCGAAGCGTCGGCGACCCGCCCGGCCGAGCTGAAGGTGGTCGGCCACGCGATGATCGGGCAGCGGCCGGAGGCGACGGTCGGGATGGGCGAGGCGGTCGCGATCGCGACCGGCGCGCCGATCCCGGCTGGCGCCGACGCGGTCGTCGCGATCGAGAACGCCGAGACCCGCGACGGTGACCTCGTCCGCGTGTTCGACGCGGTCGAGGAGGGTCGCCACGTCCGTCCTCGCGGCGAGGACGTGCGCGCGGGCGAGGTCCTCGTCCCGCACGGGAAGCGGCTGAGTGCCGGCGAGCTCGGCCTCCTCGCGAACGCCGGCGTCCCCCACCCGATGGTGCATCCGCGTCCCCGCATCGTCGTCCTGTCGACCGGCGACGAGCTGATCCCGCCCACCGACAGTCCGACGTTCGGCCAGGTGCGCGACTCCAACGCGTACACCCTGTTCGCGGCGCTCCGCGAGGCGGGCGCGATCCCGGTGCTCGCGGGGATCGTTCGTGACGACCCGGAGTCGCTCAAGGAAGCGGTCTTCAACTTCGAGATCCAAGCCGACGGGTTCGTGTCGTCCGGCGGCGTCTCGGTGGGGGAGCGGGACGTGGTGAAGGCGGCCTTCTTCCGTCGCGGAGACATCGATTTCTACCGCGTCGCGATGCAGCCGGGCATGCCGCAGGGGTTCGGGTTCATCGAGGGCAAGCCGTTCTTCGGTCTGCCCGGGAACCCGGTCAGCGTCTTCGTGAGCTTCGAGATGTTCGTGCGTCCGGCCATCCTCAAGATGATGGGTCGGGCGCATCTCGAGCGACCCGAGATCACGGCGACCCTCACCGGCGAGATCAGCGGGCCGAAGGACAAGAGCGTGCTCGCCCGGGTCGTGGTGGCGAGGGGTCCGGATGGTTGGAGCGCCGATCCGACCGGGGGTCGAGGATCGAACCTGATCGCGACGGTGGCTCGTGCGAACGGTCTCGCCCTGCTGGCCCCCGGGGTGGAACGCGCAGGGCCCGGGGAACGCATCCGGGTACGGCTGTTCCGCTCGTCGGAAGACTGACGTGGACGATCGATCCCACAGCGACGGCACCACGCGGATCGTGGAGGTCGGCGCCAAACCCGAGACCGCCCGCGAGGCGACCGCGGAGGCATGGCTCGTGACCACGTCCGAGACCGTCGGGGCCTTGGTCACCGGGACGACGAAGGGTTCTCCGATCGAGACCGCCAAGGTCGCGGGGATGATCGGCGTCAAGAAGACCCCCGATCTCCTGCCGCACTGCCACCCCATCCGGGTCACCGGCGCCGACATCGTCGTGGAGCCGAACGTCGCCGAAGGCCGGATCCACGTGGTCACGACGGTTCGAGCCTTCGATCGCACCGGGGTCGAGATGGAGGCGCTCACGGCTGCATCCGTCGCCGCCCTCTCGCTGTACGACACGGCGAAAGCGTTCGACCGCTCGGCTCGGATCGAAGGCGTCCGGTTGCTCGCCAAGTCCGGCGGGAAGTCCGGCGACTACCGCGCAGCCGGCTGACGCCCGGCCGAACGACGAACCAACGCGCGACGAACGAATCACACCGATGTGCTTTCCGAGCACTAGATGTGGTGCTACGGTCCCGACCCAGCCCAGATGTTGTGTCACTTCCGGGGGGCGACAGGCAGGAGGCTGGGACGTGGAGTGGATGCTCCTCGCCGCGTTAGGCATCATGTGGGGCGCCTTCTTGGTCCCCCGAGGCCGGAAACGGTCCGAGGCCCGGTCGGTGATCGATTTCGAACAGAGGATGGAGCTCTTGGCGAACGCTGAGGTACACGGGACGACCGGACGCTGGATCGTGACCCCGCGCAAGGGGGTTCGCTTCCTCGGCCCCGACGATCGTCGCCGTGCCCGCGCTCGCGAACGCCGGAGGAAGGTCTTCATCGTCCTGTTGGATTCGATCGTCCTGACGTCCCTGATCGGGGTGGCGCCGCCGCTGCGGCCGATGTGGTTCGTCGCAGCCGGACTCGGAGCCGTCCTGATCCTGTACGTCTGGGTGCTGCTCTCCCTCAAAGGCCGCGCCCACCAGCCCCGCCGGGCCCCCGCGACGGTTAACGGGCAGTCTTCCCGCATCATCGGCCTCGGGTCGTCCGAGGACCGCAACGTCACGGCCCCGTCGAGACCCGCGTTCCACGATCTGGACATCTTCGGCGACGACGAGCCCGTCCACGTCGTCGTCCGCACGGCCTCGGCCGGCGTCTGAACGTGGATCCCGACCGCCTGTCGGACGGGCTCCACGAGCGGTTCGACGCGAAGACCGCCGCACGCGAGAAGGCGCTGCCGGCGGCCAGACGCTCCATCCGAGCATCCGCGAACGCGATCCGCGCGGTCCACCGCGGCGAGTTCGCAACGGCTCGCTCGCTGATCGCGGACTCGCGAGCGGCACTCGACGCAGGAACGGATGGGGTTACCGCCCATCCGGAGGTGCGCTTCGCGGGGTACCTCCTGGATGCGGAGAAGGAGTACGCCGAGGCGAACCTGACGTATGCGCTCGTGGCCGGCGAGGATCTCCCCGCGCCGGACGTGCTCGGCGTGGGCGACGCCCCGTACCTGAACGGGATGGCCGAGACGATCGGCGAGGGTCGGCGGCACATCCTCGACCTCCTGCGGATCGGCGACGTTGAGAAGGCCGAGCGCATCCTGGCAAGCCTCGAGGACATGTACGGCCTGCTCGTCACGATGGACTATCCGGACGCGATCACGATGAACCTCCGGCGCTCGACCGACGTCGCCCGGAGCCTGATCGAGAAGACGCGAGGCGATCTGTCGATCGCGTTCGTCCAGCGCGATCTGCACGACGCGTTGGAACGCCATGCGCGCCTGGTCGAGGGCGACCAGTCCTGACAGTCGGCGCGGACCCCTCTGCTACGCTTGCCCGAACGGGGGTGTAGCTCAGCCCGGTAGAGCACTGCCTTCGCACGGCAGGGGTCAGGGGTTCAAATCCCCTCACCTCCACCAGACGGGAACCGCAGGTCGTTTACCAGCTTGCAGCTCTTCGTCGTGGTCGCCGAGACGATCGCAAGGGGGCGGCAGGGCAGCAGGTAGGCACGAGCAGCTTCCCGCGCGATCATCGAGAGCATCGGGCGAGTGCGGATCAGGCTTCGGTCTCGGGAGTTTCGTGTTTCAGCCGACGGAGCAGGCGCTGCCACCAGGTTGGATGCACCTGATCGGCGATGTGTGCCTCCCTAGCGCGTTCTTGCTCGATCCGATGTTGTTCCTCCGCGATCTGTTGGTTCACTCGGGGGTCGCGCCCGGGCGTGCCGAGATAACCCATTGGATCGAGGTTATCCCGCGCCATTTCGCCGAACAAGTGGCTCACGGCTCGACCCAACACCTCGACACTTCCGCGAGCCCGCTCATCCGGCGGAACATAGCCCTGTCGTGCGATTCTGGGAGCTACACGTCGTCTTTCAGCCCAGCAGTACGTAGAGCACGATGATCGCGATCGCAACGCCGAATGCCAGAAAGCCGACGACGACGAGTGCGCGGCTCATCGCGGCCGTCGTGTGTGTTGCTACCACCCGCATCGAGCCCGGATCGGCGCCCGCACCGACCGCATCGTCGAGCGCAAGGTTGGCATCTCGGGTGCTGCCGTATCGGCCCAC
>DATAEV010000091.1:0-3376 GCA_036257875.1 Actinomycetota bacterium
TGGGATTACCGGGAGGTCGGACGCCGCGCCGCGTCGCTCCTGATCGACCTCGTGGAAGGCACGCGGTCGGCGCCGCTCCTCGAGGTCGTGCCCGGACGGGTGGTACCCCGGGCGTCGACGGCCCGTTGACCTCGGCACCAAGGGCGTAGGTCGAGCCGGCGGGCAGAACCACTCTTCGGCGGGATGTCCAACACGTCGGAGCCGGCCATCGCGACGTGCGAGCCGTCGGGGGACATCCCGCTCGTGCACATCGTGGTCGGCTCGAGGAACCCGAAGACCCGAACGTTCACGGATACCGGGCAGGTGCTGAACACGGGTGGGGTTGATCCGGGCGCGTGCTCCGGGGCGAACGAGGGACACGACTGGGTCCGGATCCACGGGCACGACTGAGCCGGGCTTCCGGGGATCCGCCTAGGCGGAGTGGAAGAGGTTGCCGATCAGGAACCCGATCCCGGCCGCACCGAGACCGATCACCACGAACCGCAGCCCCATCGTCCGCCAGTCCCCGGTGAGGGTGAGGGCCGAATAGACGCCGACCCCGAACAGGACCAGCGCGCTGAGCACGATCGCGAGGACCAATGCCGGCGTCCGATCGAGCCAGACGAACGGCAGCAACGGGATCAGGTGACCGATCAGGGTCGCGACCGTGATCACGATGGCGCTGCGGAAGATGTCGGCCCGCTCCACCGGCTGGAGGTGCAGCTCCTCGTCCATCATCGTGGCGACCCATCGATCGCGGTTGGCCGTGATCGTCTCCACCACCTGGTCGAGCAGATCGCCCGAGAACCCCTTCGCTGCGTAGATCTCGCGGACCTCCTGACGTTCCGCCTCCGGCATCGTGTCCACCTCGGCTTCCTCGCGCTCCCGCTCGGCACGGTGGTAGTCGCGCTGCGACACGGACGAGGTGTAGCCGACCGCCCCCATCGAGATCGATTCCGTGATCGCGGCGGCGAACCCGGCGGCGAGCAGGACCGTGTTGGAACCGCCCCCGGCGATCACGCCGAGGATGATGCCGAGGATGTTCACCAGCCCGTCCTGCCCGCCGAGGATCACATCGCGCAGCCAGTTCGTCCGGTGATGTCCCTCGCGGTGCGGCGCCGCGGAGAGCTCGGCGCCCGCCGTCGTGGTCCGAACCGCGCGGCCGAGGCGGTGCTGTCGAGGCCCTCACGATCGGGGTCGGCGCTCATCGGCTCACCTCCCGTCGGCGGTCGCTCGTCGTGCCCGGGGTGGGATTCGAACCCACATGCCCTTTCGGGCCGGCGTGTTTAAGACGCCTCCGTATACCGTTCCGGCACCCGGGCTTGCACAGGTCGGGATGCTACCGCCGGTACGATGCCGTGGATGTCCCGTCGTGCCCGCCGCCTCGTGTTCAGTGTGCTCACCGCCGCCCTCGTCCTCGGCGGGATCGCCGTGCCCGGATCGGCGTTCTCCCTCCAGCGGGCCTCCGCAGCGTTCAGCTGGAACCCGGGGAAGTCGCTCGCCACGGCGGGCGGACGACTCCTGTCCGTCTGGGCGAGCGACTGTCCGCCGCCCTCGGGCGCCTGCGCGACCGATCGCGCCCCGTCGATGGGCGTGTTCATCCTGCGCTCCCCCGGAAGTGCCGTGCCCGCCAGGTGGAGCAAGCCGAAGCGCCTCAGCCCTCGCGCCGTCCAAGCCGAACGTCCGTCGCTCGCAGCCGATGGGAACGTCGTCGTGGCCGGGTGGGTCACCCAGACCAGCTACCTCCACTACAACCCCAGCGCCCGGCGGACGTTCTGGGTTCGCGTGAGCCCCGATCAAGGAGTGACTTGGCGGGCGCCGCACCGGCTGACGCCTCTCGCGGGGCGGGTCGATTATCCGAGGCTCGCGGTGCAGGGACACGAGCTCTTCGCCGTCTGGACGAACGCGAGCAACGGCGCGATCCGGCTCGCGATGTCATCCAACCTGGGCGCGACCTGGACGAAACGAACGATCGGGACGACCTCGTCGATGTCGGATGGATGGCGCGAGGGGTTCGCGGGGCTCCCCGACATCGGCGTGAGCGGGACGAACGTGGCCGTCGTCTGGTTCGCCGATCAGAAGGGTGCGCAGCGGGTGGCACTCTCGTCCGCGGGAGGAACGGACCTCACGGGCACGACACCGCCGACGGCGCTCGTGGGCTCGAGTCCGAACGACGGGCAGCGATATGCCGGCGCCGCCGGGTCGGCGATCCCGGGCGACCCGCGGGTGGCCGTCGCGTACACGAGCTCCGACGAACTGAGGGTTCGTGTGTGGGACGGCAGCACGCTCGGCCCGGCGATCACCGTCGCGTCGTTCCCCATCGCGGTCGGCGGCGTGACGTACGAGGGAGGCTACGGACCGGCCGTGCTCCCGAGCCGTTCCGGCAGTCTCGTGGTCGCCTTCGCTGGCTGCCGCCGGCGGAACCTCGCCGACCCGTGTGACCCGACAGACATCGACGCGCGGATCGACGTGCTCTTCCGCCGATCGCCGGACGGCGGCGCGACCTGGGCCGCGTTCGTGCAACTCACCGACGCGAGCACGGGTCCCTACCGGATCAACGACGAACCGTCGATCGCGCTCACGAGCACCGCGAAGCGGATCGCGTTCGACAGCTATCAGCCGTCGTTCGCCGCGTACCAGGTGCGGATGCGCTCGACCTCGTGACCGGCCGCGCCGATCAGCACGATCGCCGCAGACAGAACCACCGGAACGGCTGTCCGTCGATGCACGCATGGAAGGACGAGCCGCACCCCGAACATCGGTAGAGGCTCCCCCCACACGCGCAACCCGTCCGGCTGATCGGCTCGCAGCGGACGCGGCACGGCTTCGGCTTCACGTGGGCGTCGGCCCGGCGGCGGCCGAGGCCGCTCGCCGCGCCGAGGCTCGCGAGCGCGACCGCGCTCGCGCGCGAGAGGAACCCTCGGCGCGTGAGTGGGTGACGCTCCGGCACCTCAGGGACCGCCCGCCGCCACGATGCGGACCCCCTCTGCCTCCCGCACGAGCCGGAGCACGTCGTCCACCGTCGCGACCCCGCTGCGAGCGACCACCGAGCCGCCCTCATCGACGACGAACACGAACGGACTCACGTCGACGCCGAACGCCTCGGAAACCTCGTCGCCCCGTTCGCTCCCGATCCGGACGCGAACATCCGCCGCTCGCCATGGTTCGGGCGTCGCCTCGGCGTCTCCACGGCCGATCACAGCGAGGGGCGGCACCGTTCCCCGGCCGGCGGCAGCGACCAGCTCGGGCACGACGTCGTCGCACGCGCGACACGTCGCGTCGGCGAACACGAGGAGGTGCCGCCTGCCCTCGAACGCCGAGGACGACGCGACCCCTCCACCCGGGGTCGCGATGCTCCACGCCGGAGCCGGCGCGCCAAGAGCAAGACCACCGGCGA
>DATAEV010000092.1:0-9055 GCA_036257875.1 Actinomycetota bacterium
CGCCCCGGGGTGCGGGCGGTGGTGTGGCCGCAGCGGTTCGCGACCGCACCGATCGCCGCGATCCGGATCGAGCCGTGAGCGCGCGCCGGCGTGCCGCCGTCGCGGGCGCGGCGCTCTGTCTCGCCTACCTCGTCGGCGCAGTGGTGAGTGGTTCGCTGGGGCCCGCGTCGCGTCGTCCCATCCTCGACGGGCTGGCGCCGCCGCCGCTGTATCGGTGGGTGACCCCTCCCCCCGCGCTCGCCTCGACGAACAAACCCCCCAGCGCCGGCCGTTCGATGATCGCGCTGGACCCCGCCAAGGGGTCGGCAGCCACCGTGTTCTCGACCCGGGATTTCCAGGCGAGCCTCGCGTTGGGGCAGGGTGCCATCGCTCCCCACGGGCAGGACACCCAGGTGCAGCTCGTCATGACCCCCCTCGCCCCGAAGCCCGACGCGACCCTTCCCGCCGGCGTACAGATCGCCGGCAACGTGATCGGGGTGACGGCGACGTACGAGCCGAGCGGCGCGTCCGTTGGCGATCTCCGGACCCGGGGGGAGCTCGGGCTCGTCTACCCGCTGCTCTTCCAGGGCGTGGGGTTCACGGACACGATCCTCCGGTCCGCGGACGAGCGGTCGTGGTCCGCGATCCAGAGCGACGATGCGATCGCCCAACAGTCCGTGCACGGGGCGGTCGGCCGCCTCGGGTTCTTCGCGGTTGGTCAGTCGCCGGTCGGCGCGACCGCGCCTCCTTCCGGTTCGACCGGCACGCGGAACGGCTCGATCGTCGTCGCGATCCTCGCGGCGCTGGTCCTGCTCGGGGCGGTCTGGTTCCTCCGACGACGACCTCCGCCTCCGCCTCCGTCTCGCCGGCCGCGGCCCGCCGTCGATCCTTGGAAGGACTGAGCGAAGGCGTGGGGCGAGGGGTCGGGCTGTACACTCGCCCGCGGTCGGCGTCCCGCCGCCCGTGGGCGTGCGCAGAGTCCCGACCGGAGAACCCATGACCTCGACCGATCGACAGGTGAGCCCGGCCGCTGCGACCGGCGGGCTCCGCCCGCCGGTCGCCACGGCCCGCCTCGGGTCCTGGTGGATCCTCGCCGCCGCCACCCTCCTCATGCTGAGCGTGTTGGGCTGGCGGTTCGTGGCCGACCCCTCGCTAGCGGCACCGACCCGCGATCCCGCGTGGTACACGTGGCGGGCGAACGTCGTGATGGAGGACGATCCCGGTTCCGTCGTGGGGGACTGGGGACCGGACGGATTGTTCTCGGGCGGCTACCGGGTGACCGTTCCGCTCGAGGGTGCCCTGTTACAGCGCGTCGTCGGCATCGACACCTACTCGATGGCGAAGCTGCTGATGCTCGGCGTGCCCATCCTGACCGGGCTCGCGTTGGGGGCCGGCGCAGCCCGAAGCCGGAAGGATCCGGTCGCGTTCCTCACGATGCTGCTCGCGACGGTTGCGTTGTTCCTCACCACGCCGTACGTCGGCTACCTCGACAACATCACCGTGCTCTTCCTCTTGAGCTTGATGCTGGCGTTCCTCGGCGCAGCCCGGACGTCATGGGGCGCACGAACCGCACTCTTCCTGATCGGGATCGCGGCCGCGTTCACCCACCCGACGACCTGCGTGCTCTTCGGCGCGACGCTCCTGGCGGTGTTCGGGTTCCACTTCGTGACGAGCCGCTTCCGTCTCGGCGAAGCCCTCCGATCCGACGGACCGATGCTGTTCTCGGTCGGGCTCGGCATGTTCGTCGGACTGGCCAGTTGGGTCGTCGGCATCTGGGGAACCACGGCCAGCCTCAAGGAAGCGGCCCTCCCACCTCCGTACACGAAGGCGTTCTTCGTCGACCGACTGCTCGAATGGATCGGCTCGATGCAGCCCGTGATCGTGGTGCCGTTCATCGCGCTGGCGATCGGATCGACGATCCTGCTGGCGCGACGCCGCCGGCTCCCCGCGGATACCTTCGACGTCACCGCGAGCTGGTGGCTGTTCCCGCTGCTCGGGGTCGCGTCGGTCGTGCTGGGCACCGGCACCCAGGTCTCGGGAGATCCGAACTCCCCGGTCGTCCCCTATTACCGGTTCATGAACGCAACCGCCGCGCCGATGGCGCTCGTGGGTCTCGGCGCCTTCGCGTTGATCTGGTGGGCCCGAACCCAGCGGGACCGCCGGTCGCTCCTCCGGGGCTTCGCGCTGGCCGCAGGGATCGTCGTGGTCGCGTGGCTCGTGGACGCGACGAAGCTGACGGAACCCCAGATCGCGCCGTGGGCGTTCGGTGTCGCCGCGGTCGCCGCGATCGCCGGCCTGGCGGGCGTCGCGCTCGTCCGGAGCGAGCAGACGCGCCGGATCGTCGCCGTCTCCGCTGCGTCGGCGCTGGTCCTCGGCTCCCTGGGCTTCCTGCTGATCGACGGCGTCCAGCACCGCTGGGTCAGCGCGGCGAACCAGTATCCCGACGAGTCCGTCCGCGGTTCCCTCGCCGCCGTCGACGTCGTGGCTGGAGCCGCGGGGGTGCGACCGCTCGTCCTGATCGTGAACGACGACGACGAAGACGATCCCGCGACCCAAACGAACACGGCGTACGGGTGGGCCAAGACCTACACGAACGTCTTCCGAACGGGGCTCCCGGGTACCTCGGCGAAGTACCAGGCGACCTACCTCGGTTCGTTGGAGAACTTCCTCGCCGGCCGGGTGACCACCAGCACGCACGGGAGCATCGGCTATGACCGAGCGGCCGAGAGTCATTTCGAAGAGCTCCAGCTCCGTGAGCAGACCTACCCCGTCGAGCCGGCGGTGTTCATCGTCCGCGAGTACTACGGCGGGCTGTGCAACGGCGTCCCGAACTGCACCGAGGCATCGCGGCAGCACCGCCTCGATGACGCGCTCGCACACGGGGTCGCGATCGGTCCCGACGTGGTCGTCGTCACGGGGCCGGGGCTGTGGTCGCCGCCGTCCGACGTGGTCGCGCAGGCGAACTCGCTCGCGAACGCCACCGTCGAATCCCTCGTGAACCACCCGGGCCCGCTCGCCAACCTGCCGCACACGCTGCTCGTCATCGCGATCCTCGCGCTGCTCCTGGTCGTCCCCGGCTGGCTCGCCGGGCGCTGGTTCGGGCTCGAGTCGACGATCGATCGGTTCGCGCTCATCCCCGGGCTCTCCGTCGTGGTCATCATGCTCGCCGGGATCGGAACCCTCGCGATCTGGCGCGGACCCCTCTCGACGCAGAAGGGGTGGGCCGTGGTGGCGGTCGCGATCGGCCTCGGCGCGGCGCTCCGGCTCGGCGACGCCTGGCTCCGCCGGCTGCTCGAAGCGTTCGGCGGATTCTTCAACAGCCTGTTCGCGGTCTTCGCCAACCGCGACTACTCCGTCCTGATGGGCTACCAGTTCCTGGCGCAGGCCGGCCAGGGCGTCGTCCAGGGAGCTATCTTCAAAGCGTTGGTGTTCGGCGGCGAGAAGGGCTTCGACATCTCGGTCGCGCCGTCGGCCGATTACCTCCTCAAGGTCGTCCTCGCCCTGTACATCCCGTACACCTTCCTGTCGCCGTTCGTCGGTGTGTTCATCGATCGGTTCGAGCGACGGCGGGTCGCGTGGTGGGCCGACATCGTGAGCGCCGCGCTGGTCACGTTGATCGTGATCCTCGTCATCCTCCCGTTGGGGTCGGGCTCGCCGGAAGGCGAGGTCGGGCCGACGGTCGGCTTGATCCTCGGGCTGCTGGTCGCGCAGTCGGTCGCTCGGATCGCCCTGGCGATCAAGTCCGCGGCGCTCCCCGACGTGCTTTCCGGGAAGGACCTCCTGCAGGGCAATGGGCTCTCGCAGGCCGGCGGGGGGCTCGCGCAGGTCTTCGGGATCGGCGTGGGCACGATCGTGGCGGGACAGGCCTCGCCCTGGATCGGGGTCGTGTTCGGTGCGGGGGTGCTCATGGTCGGGGCCGTGGTTTCGAGGCAGATGCGGAGGGTCGAGGCCCGGCACCGGGACACGAGCCTCGGCCAGGAGGTGCGTCGCATCCTCCGGACGGTGGCTGCGGGGATCCGGGAGGTCGCCGGACGGCCGGCTGCGGCACTGGGACTCTCGGCGTTCCAGATGCTCCGTTACCAGTTCTGGGGGTTCGTCCTGATGACCTTCGCCCTCTACGCGAAGAACCTCGTGCAGGGCGGCAACGCCGACACCCTTTCGCAGATCCTCTCCGGAGTGGGGGGGCTGGTCGGCGGCGCGCTCGGTCTGATCGTCGCGCAGCGGTTGAAGGACCGGGTGCCACCGATCAGGTTGCTGCTCGCTTCGATGCTTCTGCTCGGCGCGGCGACCGTGATCTTCGGCGCGATCCTCACCGTTGCAGCGTTCGCGGCGCTCCTGTTCGCGGGCTTCTTCTCGTTCTTCCTCGGCAAGATCTCGACGGACACAATCACCCAGCAAGCGATGCCGGACGATTTCCGCGGGCGCGCCTTCGCGCTGTACGACATCGCCTACAACCTCGGGTTCATCGTTCCCGCGGCGATCCTGTCGGTCGTCTGGATCGAGGGGGATGCCGCGCGGACCCGCGTGATCCTCGTGGCGTCCGGAGCGATCTTCCTCGTGCTCACCGCGTTGGTCGCCGCCTGGTCGCGACGGATCCGTTCCGACTTCGCGCCGCAAGACGACCTCGTGGACGAGGAGGCGGCAGAGCTGGCCGCGTCGACCGAAACCTGAGCCGTGGCCGAGGTCCTCGCGTCAGACGGGACGCGGCTCCACGTCGAGATCGACGGTGCCGGCGAGCCCGTGACGGTGCTGGCCCACGGCCTCACCAATTCGTGCAAAGAGTTGTCCGCGTTCACCCCGATGGCCCGGGGCACCAAGGTTCGATTCTGCTTCCGGGGCCACGGACACTCCGGCACGCCCGAGGCCGGCCATTACCGGTTCGCCGATTTCGCGGGCGACGTGGATGCGGTCGCGCGCGCCTACGGCGCCACCCGGGCGGTCGGGACCTCGTTGGGTCAGGGAGCGATCACCCGGCTGTTGTCCCAGGACCCGGATCGCTTCGAACGGCTCGTGTTCATCCTCCCCGCCGCCTTGGACGTGCCGCTCTCCGAGACCGAGGTCGCCGGGTTCGAACGCACCGCGGACCTGCTCGAAACGCTCCCGACCGACGATGCGATCGAAGAGATCCTGCGGGGCTCGGGCCGAGCGAGTGAGTATGAGGATCGTCCGTGGCTCCGAGACGTCGACATGCTGCTGTGGCAGGACCTCCAACCGCTCGGCGTTGCTCGCGCGCTCCGTGAGGTCACGCTGGATGTCGCGATCGCGGATCGCGAGCTGCTGCGGCGGGTGAACGCACCGACGCTCGTGATCGCGCGAGAAGGCGACCCGATCCACCCGGCCGAGCTCGGCCGCGTCCTCGGCGAGCTGATCCCGAGCAGCGAGCTCATCATGCTCGGCTCGGAGGAAGAGCTGTACGGGTCCATCCCAGCGCTCGTCGACCGGGTGGCTCGGTTCCTCGGATGAATGATCGACCGGTGTCGGGCTCCGGTCGACCGAACGACGACCTGGCGGGCTCGGGGCTGGCCGTCCTGATGGGGGTGCAGTTCTCGTTCGTCGTGATCCTCGGGAAAGGCCTCCTCCGAGGGCAGCCGCCGTTCGCCCTGCTGTTCTTCCGATTCGCGGTGGCTGCCGTGATCCTCGCCGTCGTGGCGATCGCGACGCGCCGCCCGCTCACCCCGAAGAAAGGCGAGCGGCTGGGCCTCGCCCTCGCGGCGACGATCGGGTACGGCTCGGAATCGGCGCTGTACTTCGCCGCACTCAACCATGGGAGCGCGGCGACCGTGACGCTCCTCTTCTACCTGTACCCGGTCTGGGTGATGCTGGTGGCCATCGCGCTCGATCGCAGGATCCCCGCGAGGCGTCTGGTGGCCGCCCTCGCGATGGCGATCGCGGGCAGCGCGATCGTGGTGGTCGGCGGGTCGGGTGTGGAGATCGCGCCGATCGGGATCGTGCTGGCGATCCTCTGTTCGCTCACCTACACCGGGTACCTGACCGCCGCCGACCGGGTGATCCGCCGTACGAACCCGCTCACCACCGCCGCCTGGCTCGCCGCGGGGGCGTCGGTGGCGAATCTGACCTACGCGATCGTCTTCCACGGCTGGAACACACCCACCGGCTCGTTCGCGGGGCTGCGCGTCTTCGGCATGGGCGCGTTCACCGCAGGTGCGTTCGTCTCCATGATCGCGAGCCTGCACCTGATCGGTGCGGTGCGGAACGCGATCATCGGCGTGCTCGAACCCCTCAGCGTTGCGGTGCTCGCCGCCGTCTTCCTCGATGAGCCGATCTCGACCTCGACGGCCGTCGGCGGTGGGTTGATCCTCGCGGCGGCGGTCGTCGCCACCCTCGCTCGAGGCGCGCGTGTGGTCGAACCGGATCTCTGACGCCGCGATAGCATCCGCGCACGGTGACCGACGACCTCTTCTCACGAGATGCGTACCTGGCGACGTGCGCAGCAACGGTCGTCGGCGCGACGGATGACGGCGTCGCGTTGGATCGAACCGTGTTCTACGCACGCGGAGGGGGACAGCCGGGCGATACCGGCGTCCTTCGCTGGGGCGAGCACGTCACGCCCGTCACGGATACCGTCAAAACGCGCGACACGGGCGAGATCGTTCATCTCGTCGAGGGGGACGCGCCTCCCGTCGGAACCGCCGTCACCTGCGACATCGATTGGCCGCGGCGCTACCTGCACATGCGGACGCACACCGCGCTCCATTCGCTGTCCGGCATCATCTTCGCCGACTACGGCGCCAAGGTGACCGGCGGGAACATGGAGTCCGGGGGCGTCGCGCGGATGGACTTCGAGCTCGAGTCCATGAGCGCCGAGCTCGGACGTGACGTCGAAGCCAAGCTCAATGCCCGGCTCGCCGAGGACCGGCCGGTCCGCGTCGTCCTCCTCTCACGCGCCGAGGCGCTCCGGGATCCCGATCTGATCCGAACGAAGATCAACCTGGTTCCGCCATCGATCGATCCGATCCGGGTGATCGACATCGAAGGGATCGACAAACAGGCGGACGGCGGGACGCACGTGCGTTCGACGGGGGAGGTTGGGCGGGTCCGCGTGGTGAAGGCCGAGTCGAAGGGCAAGGCCAACAAGCGGATGCGGATCCAGCTGGAGGGACCGTAAGGGGACCGGGAGGTCCCTGGCTGGTCGCCGTGCTCGTTGACCCGCCCCGCCGTGGAAGCGTACGCTCAATGACCCCGACAGAGAGGGATACCCGTGCCCCGCTACCTCGTACAACGCAACTTCGGAAGGGTCGACGACGAGCACATGAAGATCCGCTCGACCCGAAGCACCGAGCTCATCGACAACCGGTTCACCGACATCACCTGGGAACACAGCCACGTCGTGACGACACCCGATGGAGACGTCAAGACGTTCTGCATCTATCGATCACCCAGCGAATCCCTGGTGCACGAACACGCCGAGGCGCTGGGTGGCCACACGATCGAGGTGATCTTCGAGATCGGTGGCGATGTCGACCCCGACGACTTCCGCAAGCACTAGACGGAGTCGTCGCCCGCCAGCCGCTTCAGCTGCTCTTCGTCCATCACCGTGTGCTCGTGACGGATGCCGGCGACCGTGCGACGCAGACCGATCGACCGCCGCCGCTCGTCATCCTTGGGGATCAACGAGAGCGCGTCCTCGTAGAGCTCGACGGCCTCCGGGTAGGCCCAGGCTTGTTCCGCCCGTTCGGCCGCCGTCAAGAGGTACGTGACCGCGCGTTCGGGGTCGCCGGCCTCCCGCCAGTGGTACGCGAGGATCGGAGCCACGGCTGATGTGTCCGGCGCGCTGTCTTCGATGTAGCGAGCGACGGCCTCATGCCGGTCACGTCGAGCCCGCCGCGGGATCGTCGCGTACGCGACATCGCGGATCAAGATGTGGCGGAAGGCGTACTCGCGGTCTCCTTCGACCGCGGACGTCCGTTCCATCCTGATCAGGTCGCGCTGCTCGAGCGACCCGAGGATCTCGTCCAGGTCCCCGTCGTCCGCTCGGAGCGACGCGAGGGGGCCCATCCAGAACACCTTCCCCACGACGGAGGCGTCGAACAGGACATCGCGCTCCTCGCGGGGAAGGACATCCAACCGCGCGGCGATCATCGCCCGCACCGTGGTAGGCAGATCATCGGAACCGCCGTCGCGTTCCAGCATCCACGCGGCCATCTCTTCGATGAATAACGGGTTGCCGCTCGCCGCGGTTTCGATCCGCTCGGCGAGTTCGGGTTGCCCCTCTCCGACGAGCCCCGCGGCGAGCCAGTGAGCCGCGGCAGATGGGAGCGGTTCCAGGCGCATCGTGGTGGACGACGACAGCCCGCCGCCCCATGCCGGACGGAGGTCGAGGAGCTCCGGGCGCGAGAGCGCGAGGAAGAGGACCGGAACCTCTCTCGCGCGTCCCGCGAGCGAGGTGATGAGGTCGAGCGTGCTGGGGTGCGCCCAGTGGACGTCTTCGAAGACGATCAAGGTCTCGTCGTCCGACGCAAGCGCCTCGACGTACCGACGTGCCGCCTCGAAGAGCGACCGCCGGTCGTCGGCCACCGCCTCGGGGGTGCGGACGAAGACCGACAGGAGCTGGACCAGCGCCGGGTCCTCCAGACCGAGGCGATCCAGGGAGGCTTCGAGCTTCGACATCGCGACCGGGCTCGCGTCCGATTCGAAGATGCCAGCGACCTCGCGGATGAGCTGCACGAACGTTTCGTAGCCCGAGCTCTGTTCATACGGAAGCTCTCGAACGTGGAACGCTTGACCGCCGGAGGCCTTCACGTCGAACGAGATCTCCTCCGCGAGCCGCGTCTTGCCGATGCCCGCCTCGCCCAGGATCGTGACGAGGTGCGGTCGCCGCTCGGTGACCGCTCGGCTCCAGATGTCGCGGATGAGTCCCGCCTCGCTGTCACGACCCACGAACGTCATCTGCGCCGGCCGGACCGCGAGCGGCACCAGCGCCTCGATCGCCAACCACGCCGGGATCGGCTCTCGCTTCCCCTTCGCGGAGACCGGCGCGACCGGCTCGCTGCGGATCACCCGTCGCGTGGCCCGGAAGGTCTCCTCGCCGATCAAGACCTGTCCCGGAGACGCGGCG
>DATAEV010000112.1:0-2659 GCA_036257875.1 Actinomycetota bacterium
CTGATCGCGTCGAAGGTCGGGAGCATCGCGACGGTTCGGCCGGATGGATCCCCGCACGTCGTCCCGTTCGTGTTCGCGGTAACCGAGGCCGGAGACGGGCTGGTGATCTACTGGTGCGTCGACGACAAACCGAAGCGGAGCCGCGAGCTCCAGCGTCTCGTGAACATCCGCGCGCATCCGGTGGTCGAGATCGAGGTGAACCGTTACGACGACGATTGGACGCAGCTGTGGTGGGTCCGGGCGTCGGGGATCGCGCGCGAGGTGACCTCGGTCGACGAACGGGAACGCGCGCTCGTCGCCTTGGCGACGAAGTACGCGCCGTACGCCGCGCATCCGCCGTCCGGGCCGGTCGTCGCGATCCGGGTCGAGCGCGTGGCCGGGTGGGCGGCCGGCGCCACGGGAGGGATCGAGCTCAGCTGAGGGTGGGACGCTGCCGGGCCGAAGCCGGCACCACCCGGGCACTGCCGAGACCCGGCGCGATCAGGCTCTGGTGTCCGTCCGGCCACTGCACCCGGTAGCTCACGCTGATCTGGCCCTGGATCACCTCGAGCACCTCGCCTTCGCGGGCCGGGGAACCCACCTTCGACGAATCGATCACGATCAGATCGCCCTTGCGGGCCGGCGCGGGCGCGCTCAGTGACGTGGTCTTCTTCGCAGCGGGCTTCTTCCCCGCGGTCTTCTTCGCATCGGGCTTCATCGTCGTGACGGGTTTCGTCGAGGTCTTCTTCCTGGCAGCAGGCTTCTTCTTGGCGACGGTCTTCTTCTTCGATGGCACGGCTGACCTCCTGTCGTTTCCGCGGATATCGGGGAGGAGCGTCAACCTTACTGCGCGAGCCGGGATCCCTCAGACCGCGGGGCCCGACGAGAGTGTGACCGACGCCGAGTGCTGGCCCTGCTGGTCGATCCACGTGACCTGGATCTGCTCACCCGGGACCTTGGAATGGATCGCGGCGCCGAGCTCGTCCAACGTGTTGATCGCCTGGCCGTCGATCGAACGGATGACGGCGGGAGCGGTCATCCCCACCTTCGCGGCCGGACTTCCGGGCTGGACCCCGGCGACGAGGACGCCGGACGTGTCGCCAAGACCGAGCTGGGCAGCAGCGGCCGGGTCCACGGGCTGCACGGCAACACCCATGAAGCCTCGCTCACCCAGCAGGATCTCGGAGCTGCCGTGACCGGCCCGGATCTCGTTCACGATGCCGATCGCATTGTTGATCGGGATCGCGAATCCCGTGCCGTTGCCGCTGGAGTTGCTGGGGCCGGCGGTGATGATCCCGACGACCTGCCCCTGCGCGTTCAGCACCGCACCGCCGGAGTCTCCCGGATGCACGTCGGCTGCGATCTGGATCACGTCGTCCAACCGCTCGGAGCTGGTGCCGGACGGGTCGCGGGCTGTGATCGAACGATGGACGGCCGCCACGGTCCCTGTGGTTGAGGTCGGCGGACCACCGCGGCCGAACGCGTTGCCGATCGCGGTGATGGGGTCGCCGACCTGCACCGTCGAGGAATCACCCAGCGTGACGGTGGCCAGACCGGATGCGCTGTTCAGCTGGAGGAGCGCCACGTCGTCGGTCGGGTCGACCCCGACGACGGTTGCGGTGGAGGAGCCGTGACCGGGGATCGTTACCTGGATGCTCGAGGCGCCCTCGACCACGTGGTTGTTCGTCAGGATCTCGCCGTCGGCCGTCAGCACCATGCCGGTGCCCGCGCCCAAGGGCCGCAGCCCGTCGGCACCCAGTACCTGCTGGGACGTGTTGATGTCGACGACCGTGCCGACCGGAGTCGCCCCCGTGGTACCGGAGGGGGACGAGGGGACGGTGGCGCCGGTGGACGGGATCGTCGGAGCGGCCGTCTGCGGACCGCCGTTGAACGCGAGGAGGCCACCGACGAGCGCGAGTGACACCAGCATGCCCACGAGCAGCGCGATCCATCCGCGTGCTCGGTGTGGGCCGGCGCCCGCTGGCGCAGGGGGCGGGGGTGCGGGCATCCCCGCCTGATAGCCCGTCCAAGGTTCGGATCCTTGGGGGTCCATGTCGTGATAGCGCGTCCAGGGCTCGGATCCTTGGGGGTTCATGTCATCGCTCATGGCCTCAAGCTACCCATGGAATCTGGGAAACGTCTGAGCGAACGCTCGGAGTTCTCGGAACGCGGAACCGAGCTTGACATCGCCGGTCCGTCAGGTATATAACCAAGGAGCTAAATAACCGATAGGTTGAATACGAGGAGTTCCATGTGCACGACCGGCACGCTCGACAGGACGTTCGCGGCGCTCGCAGATCCCACGCGGCGCGCGATCCTGGCGCGCCTCGCTTCGGGCCAGGCCTCCGTGACGGAGCTTGCGGCGCCCTTCGCGATGAGCCTCCCGGCCGTGTCCAAGCACCTGAAGGTGTTGGAGCGGGCGGGACTGGTCGCGCGCGGCCGTCGCGCGCAGTGGCGGCCGGCGCAGCTGCAGGCCGAGCCGCTGCACGAGGTCGCGGATTGGCTCGCCGACTACCGCCGGTTCTGGGAGGAGCGGCTCGACCGGTTCGACGAGTACCTGCGCGAGCTCCAGGCGAGCGAGCCCGACCGGGGAGAACCCGTTCAGCCGAAACCCGCGAAGAAGGCCTCGACGAAGGCCAGGACGAAAGGGAGGGAGCAGTGATGGACGACGCGATGGTTC
>DATAEV010000123.1:0-6189 GCA_036257875.1 Actinomycetota bacterium
TCGACCTGACGCTTGAGTCGCGCGAGCCGGTCGTCCCAACCCGCGCCGACGTCGACCATCCACCCCAGCGCGTCGGCGAGCGGGGCCGGGGTGAGCTCGTAGCGCCGCCCGCGGACCTCACCCCGCGCCACGACGAGCCCGGCGTCTTGCAACAGCGCGAGGTGCTTGGAAACGGCCTGGCGCGACATCGGCATGCCCGATGAGAGCTCGGTGAGCGTGGAGGGCCCGGACGCCGACAGCGTGCGAAGCAAGGTCCGGCGCGTGGGGTCGGCCAGCGCCTGGAAGACGGCGTCGTGATCGCGTGCGGTCATCGGCTCGCTTCGGCGAGCGCCGACGCCGGCCGCTCGGTGATGCGAACGCGGGTGCCCCCGGGGACACGCCGCAGCTCGATCGTGACGAACGATGGCTCACCGATCCGGCTGCCGAACCCCGCGCCCAGGTGCTCTCGCCAGCGCCAGGTGAGCGTGCGGAAGGGTGCGACGTGCTCGACCCGGCCGCGGCGTTCCGCGCCGTCGGCGAACCGGAACCGCACGATGCCGTCCGGCTCCGGCTCGAGCCACGCGTCCGCCCCGAACCAGGCCGAGAGCGCCGCGGGGTCGACCATGAACCCCCAGACGTCCTCGGGCGGCGCCTCGATGATCTCCTCGTGGACCTCGGTCGACATCTCGCCTCGGCTCTCTGCGGCGTTGCCGCAACCGTTCGGTTGCCGAACGGCTCCTTCTCAGGTACGGTCGGCAACCAAGAGGTTGCCATCGTAAACGAAGGAGGCCCGAACATGCGAGCCAGTGGGGTCCCGACCGTCGTCGAGCGATCCGGCACGGGCGAGCAAGCGTTCGACATCTACTCACGGCTGCTGCGCGAGCGCGTGGTCTTCCTCGGCTCCGAGCTGAACGACGAGCTCGCGAACCTCGTGATCGCGCAGCTGCTGTTCTTGGAAGCCGAGAGCCCGGATCGCGACGTGTCGCTCTACGTGAACTCGCCGGGAGGGGACGTGACGGCCCTGTTCGCGATCTACGACACGATGCAGGCGATCAAGCCCGACGTCTCGACCTGGTGCATCGGGCAGGCCGCGAGCGGCGCCGCCGTCCTGCTCGCCGCCGGCGCGGACGGGAAGCGGCACGCCCTGCCGACCGCCCGCGTGCTGCTGCACCAGCCCTGGGGCAGCACCGGGCAGGGGCAGTCGATCGATATCAAGATCCGGGCGGAAGAGATGGTGCGGCAGCGCCGGCTGATGGAGGAGATCCTGGCCCGGCACACCGGCCAGACGATCGAGCGGATCCACGAGGATCTCGACCGCGACTTCATCCTCGACCCGGAGGCGGCGAAGGCGTACGGCGTGATCGATCACGTGGGCTGATCGGTGCGAGCGGTCCAGCACGCTGGACCGCTCGCACCGATCGCGCCTACGATCGGCGCATGTCGCGCGGAGACCGGGTCGAGATCGCGGTCGATATCGGCACGGGGGTGCAGACGTACGAGATCGAGGCGACCCGAGCGGGCAGGCGCGTCGAGGTCTCGACGGGCCGCGGCGTGACCGAGGTCTCGGAGGTCACCCGGAGCGGCACCGTGGTCCGCACGGCGCGGTTCATGACCGCGCGCGTGGTCGCGCTGGTGGAGCACCCCGTGGACGGCGAGGCCTCCGAGGTGCAGCCTCGCCGCCGCAAGCGCTCCGCGATCGAAGGCCAGGGCTCGCTGACCTGATCCGCATCCGACCGCGCTCTACTGGGGGCGCCGAGCCTCGGCCTGTTCGGCCAGACGGAAGCGCTCGGCGGCAAGGTCCTCATCGCCTCGCTTCTCGGATACACGAGCGAGCGCGCGCCAGGTCCAGCTGGCCAGCTGCCGCTCACCGAGCTCCTCCGAGAGCTTGATCGCCCGGCCGAGATCTTCTTCCGCTTCGTCCAACAGACCCATCTCGCGCTTCGTGATCCCCCGCTCCGCCATGGCGTCCGCCAGCTCCCACCGAGCGCCGAGGTCGCCGAAGATGCCGACGGACACATCGAGCTGGCGGATCGCGTCCTCGAACCGGCCCATGTCCGCGTCGACACGTGCCCGCTGGGTGGTGGTGACGGCCACGCTGAACTGATCGCCGATCCGATCCGCCAGCTGCTGGGCTTCCTGGATCAACGAGAGCGCCTCCGCCTCGTCGCCCATCTGCGAATGGTTGATGGACAACGACGTGAGTGCGCGCACCTCGGCCCAACGGTCCTCGCCTTCGCGCGCGATCTGGAGCGCGCGCCGCCAGATCGGCTCCGCATCCTCGAACCGGTCACGCGTCCACGGCACCCATCCGGAGAAGAGCAACGAACGAGCGATCGCCCACGGCTCGCCGAGTCGCTCGGCCGCGGCGACCGAGCGCGCGAGGAGCTCTTCGCTGGCCTCGAGGTCGGCGTCGACGTTGATCGCGAGGTCACCGCGGAACCGTAGTGCGAGCGCGAGGGTCCAGTCGTCGTCGAGCTCCGTCCCGAGCTGGATCGCCCGCTCGAGCGCCTCGACGGAGGCCGGGTACTCGGCGAGCCAATACCGAGACTCCCCGATCCCGGCCAGCGCGCGCGCCTCGCGCACACCCCACGTGTCCTCGGGCCCGGCCAACGCGAGGGCCCGGCTGTAGAAGTCGATCGCGGAACGGCTCTCCATCCGCCGCCTCGTCCGATCGCCGGCCGCGAGCAACGCGTCGGCGGCGGCCTCCGGGACCCGCCGGTCCTGCTGGTCGAGGTCGAGCGACGCATGCGCAGCGGCTTCCAGGTGATCCGCGGCCCAGGTGATGGCGCCCTGCGCCTGCAGCCGTTCCGCGATCACGGTGTGGAGTCGGAGCCGCTCGCGTTTGGGCAGGCTGGCGTACGCCACGTCGCGCAGGACCTCGTGCCGGAAGCGCCACCGGGGCGAGGATCCGGCGATCTCCTCGCGGACGATGATCTCGGCGTCGATCAGCTCCTGGAGCTCCTCGGCCCCGGCGTTCGCGACGGCGGAGACCTCCTCCAGATCGAAGTCGTACCGGTACACCGATAGCCGCCGAGCGAGGTCGCGATGTTCCGGCGCCAGGCCGTCCAGCCGCGAGGCCACCATCGCCTGGACGGTGGGGGGGATGAGCAGCTCACCGTCGGTGGTCGGCCGGTCGCGCAGCAGCATGCCGGTGGACTCCACGATGAAGAACGGGTTGCCGCCGGCCCGCCCCGTGATCGCGCTCGCCTGATCCTCGCCGACCCGACCACCACCGGCCTTGAGCACGAGCTCGGTCGCCTCTTCGTCCGAGAGCGGCTCCAAGCGCATGCACACCTGGTTCACGGCGCCGGTCCCCCAGGTGGGTCGCTCCTCCAGCAGATCCGTCCGGGTGGCCACGACGACGAGCACCCGTCCGGGGCCGTGGCGCGCGCGAGCGACGACGCGTTCGATCAGATCGAGCATCTGCGGGCGGAACGTCTGGGCGTCTTCGAAGAGCAAGGTGACCGGCCGTTCGCTGGCGAGCCCCTCGATCAGCGTGAGGAAGCCCGCCCGGACGTCGTGGACGAACGCGGATTCATCGCGGCGCGGCTCGTTCAGTCCGAGCAGCGACTGGAGGCGGTCCACGGTGCGCGCGTCGGGTCCGGGCGGACACACGCGCTGGACGAGCTCGCGCAGCCGCTGCACGGCCACGTCGGCAGGGTCGTCGTCCTCGATGCCGGCGACCTCGCGCACCATCGCTGCCGCGGGGGCGAACGTGGCGCTGTCCGCGCCCAGGTGGCTGCGCCCGACGAGCACGGTGCCCTCAGGGTCCAACCCGGCGAGGAACTCGGCGGCGAGCCTGGACTTGCCGATCCCGGGCTCGCCGACCAGCGTGAAGAGCAGCGGTCGCGACGTGCCGATCACGCGCGAGAACGAACGGCGGAGCATCGCGAGCTCGTCGGCGCGCCCCACGAAGGGGATGGTCCTGCGGGCGGATCGCGTGCTCAGCCCGTCGACGCAGTACGCCGAGAGCGGCTGGACGAAGCCCTTCGCTTCGACGAGCCGCTCCTCGCCGAAGGACACCGCTCGTTCGGTGAGCGTCCGCGTGGTCTCCCCGGCCAGCACCTCGCCGGGTTCGGCCGCGGTCTGGAGCCGCGCGGCTGCGTTGACGACCGACCCCGTCACGAGCAACTGCCCGTCAGGGCCTGTTCCGGTGGCGGCCTCGCCGGATTCGATCCCGACGCGGATCTCCAGCGGGGTGGCGAGACCGAGCTCCTCGCAGAGGCGGCGGACGCGCTCCCTGATCGCGATCCCGGCGCGGACCGCTCGGAGCGCGTCATCCTCGTGCACCTGGGGGAGCCCGAAGACGGCCATCACCGCGTCGCCGATGAACTTCTCGGGGCGGCCGCGGAGCGCGTGGAGCTCCTCGACCGTGACGTCGTAGAACCTCCCGAGCACCTCTCGGGCGCGCTCGGCATCCATGCGCTGCGACAGTCCCGTGGAGTCCACCAGATCGGCGAACAGGACGGTCACCATCTTGCGTTCGTCGGTCGCGGTTCCACCGGTTACGAGGGCGCCGCAGCTGGGGCAGAAGCGGGCGCCGTCGGGCAGGCTGGAGCCGCAGGTTCGGCAATCCATGCCCATCAGGATAGGGCCGAGCGCCGACGCGTCAGGAGTCGCTGGTGGGCGCCGGGGACTACGGTGGCGACCGACGAGGAGGTGTCACCCCATGCCCATCACTCGACTGAATCACGCGGTCCTGTACGTGGCCGATCTTGACCGGAGCGTTCGCTTCTACACCGGCGTCATGGGGTTCCGAGCGATCCCGATGGCTCCCGAAGGGTTCCGCGCGGCGTTCCTCCAAGCGCCGGGGTCGATCAACGATCACGACCTGGGGTTGTTCGAGATCGGGTCGCAGGCGGCGCCGTCGGCCGCCGGCCGTTCCACCGTCGGGCTCTATCACCTCGCGTGGGAGGTGGACACGCTAGCAGAGCTCGAACGCCTGGCGGGCGTGCTCACGGATGCCGGCGCGCTCACGGGTGCGAGCGACCACGGCACCACGAAGAGCCTGTACGGCGCCGATCCCGACGGACTGGAGTTCGAGGTCGCGTGGATCGTTCCCGCGGAGCTGCTGGACGACGCGGCACGCGACGCGCGCCGGCGGATCGGCCGCTTGGACCTGGCCAAGGAGAAGGAGCGGTACGGCGCCGAGACCCACGGTGGGATCCGTCCGGGATAGGGATCGATGAACCAGATCACCGTGCTGATCGCCGACGATCTCCCACTCCTCGTCGATGCGCTCACGGATCTGCTGGGAGGCGACCCGTCGATCGCCGTCGTAGGAACCGCGAACGATGCGGTGGCCGCCGTCGAAGCGGCGGCCACCGCACGACCCGACGTCGCGCTGCTCGACGTCCGGATGCCCGCGGGCGGCGGCGCAGCCGCCGCCCGCGGGATCCGCGAGGTCTCGCCCGGCACCAAGATCATCGCGTTGTCCGCGCATTTCGATCGTGCCTCGGTCACGGAGATGGTCCGCGCCGGAGCGATCGGCTACCTGGTCAAGGGGTCTGCACCCGAGGAGATCATCGCCGCGGTGCGCGGAAGCGTCCGGGGAGAGAGCAACCTGTCACCCGAGGTGACGGGGCAGGTCATGCAGGAGCTGGGGCGTTCGCTCGCCCGAGCCGAGGAGCTGAGCACCGACCTCGCCGAGCTCAACCGGATGAAGACAGAGCTCGTGCAGATCCTCGCCCATGAGCTGTTCACGCCGATCACGACGATCCAGGGGACGGCCGCCACGCTCGCGGTTTCGGAAGGGCGGCTGACCGGCGAGGAGATGCGCGACCTCGCGGATGGCGTCGAGCGGGCCACGAGGAGGCTCCGACGGCTCGTCGCGAACATCGGCGCCGTGGTCTCACTCGAACGCGAATCGGCGCTTGTCATCCACGCCGTCTCGCTCCGGTCGATCGTCGACGATGCGCTCGGAGAGTTCGCCGCGACCGAGGAGGGGACGATCGACCCCCAGATCCGGGCGAGCGGCGCGCCTGGCGCGGCGAGGTGGAGGTTCCCCTCACGGCGCGCGAGATGGCGCTGTTGGAGTTCCTGCTCCGTCACCGCGGCGACGTCGTTTCAAAGACCGACATCCTCGACCACGTCTGGGACGGGAGCTTCGACGGGGACCTCAACATCGTGGAGGTCTACGTCGGGCATCTGCGCGCCAAGCTCGACCGCCCGTTCGGTCGGCACGCGATCCAGACCGTCCGCGGGTCCGGA
>DATAEV010000126.1:0-5342 GCA_036257875.1 Actinomycetota bacterium
GTCGCGCCGGATCGCCCGGCCGTCGTCGTGGGGCACTCGATGGGCGCGGTCGCGATCCTCGCGCTCGCCGAGCAACGCCCGGAGCTGTTCGGTCCACGCATCGCCGGCGTGGCGCTGATCGGTGCGGCGTCCTCCGATCTCATGGGGGGTGCGATCGGATCCGTCACGGAGCTGCTCCGCCCCCGCCTGGGCTCGCTGCAAGCCGCGGCCAGACGGGTCGATGGGCTTCGCCGGGCCGTCCTCGCGGGCCCGGCGGGGCTGAGCGGCGTCGTGGCCCGCGTGACGCAGTTCGGCCCGAACGCGCCGAAAGACGTCGTCGACCATGTCGTCGCCCTTGCCCAGAGCACGGCGTCCGAGGTCTGGACCGACGCACTGCCCGAGCTCATGGAGATGGATCTGCGCCACGCCGTTCCGCGTGTCCGGGTGCCGGCGGTCGTGCTCGTCGGCGAGCTCGACCGCGTCACGCCGCCGGCGGGCGCCGTGGCGCTCGCGGGGGCGCTCCCCGAGGGGCGGCTCGTCGTGATACCGGACGCCGGCCACATCCCGATGCTCGAGACGCCCGAGGTCGTCGTGCGTGAGCTCCGCGGGTTCGCCCGCGCGGTGCTGGCGCCGGCCGCCCAACGCCCGCGGTCCCGCCGCCGGACGCCCGCGCGTCCGAAGGGCGGACGGGAGGCCGGCGGATGAACCGAACGCTCGCAGCGGTCGCGGCCGAGGCCTCGACGTGCACCCGCTGTCGACTGGCGGAGAGTCGCACGCAGGTCGTCTTCGGGGTCGGGGATCCCGCGGCCGACCTGCTGTTCATCGGGGAAGCGCCGGGCTTCCACGAAGACAAGCAAGGGGAGCCGTTCGTCGGCGCCGCCGGACAGTTGCTCACGCGGATGCTCGGCGGGATCGGACTTCGGCGTGAGGATGTGTACATCACGAACGTCCTTCGGTGCCGCCCACCGGGGAATCGCGATCCGCTCCCCGATGAGATCGAGTCGTGCACACCGTGGTTGATCGAGACGATCTCGATCGTTCAGCCCGTCGTCGTCGTGACCCTCGGGAATTTCGCGACGAAGTTCGTGCTGAACACGAACCGCGGTATCACCTCCATGCGTGGCGGGGTCTACGGCTGGCACGGCAGGAAGGTGATCCCCACCTTCCATCCGGCGGCGATCCTGCATGGCGGCGGAGAGAAGAGCCGGCAGTTCGTGGACCTGCAGGACGATTTCGCGCTCATCCAACGGACATTGGATGCCGCTGCGCGGCCCGAGGCGGTCGTGCGGCACTCGGCGGGACCCGCCGCGCCGCCGGCCGGTGGCACACCCCCGTCGCCGGTCGGGGACGAACAGATGGAACTGTTCTAGGTGGAGCTGCTGCTGCGAACGGCGACGGCAGACGACACGCGGGGGGTCGGAGCCGCGATCGCGCCACTCCTGCGCATCAGCGACGTCGTGGTCTTGACGGGTGAGCTGGGTGCGGGCAAGACGACGCTCGTCCGGGGGATCGCGACCGGACTCGGGGCGGCAGAGCACGTCGCATCGCCGACCTTCACGCTGGTTCGCGAGTACGTCACCGGCCGCCTCCCCGTCGCCCACGTCGATGTCTTCCGGCTCGACCGGGTCCAGGACGTCGTCGACCTGGCCCTCGACGAGTTGGAAGGCGGCGCCTGCGTGCTGATCGTCGAGTGGGGGGACGCGGTGGAGGAGCTCCTCCCGGACGATCGTCTCCGCGTGGAGCTCACGACCGAAGATCCGGCGGGCGAGACCGATGCTCGCCGGATCACGATCACGTCCGCGGGGGCCTCATGGCTCGAGCGGGCGGACGAGCTCGCGGCCGCGACCGATCCCTGGAGCGCCGAGGGGTGATCGTCGTCGGCATCGAGACGTCGACCCCCCAGGTCTCCGTTGCGATCGGCACGGAGCAGGAGATCCTCGGGCGGATCCAGGTGGCCGGGCGCGCGCGCCAGGAATCGGTGACGCCGGCCCTGGAACGGCTCTTGGGATGGACGGACATCGAGCTCGGGCAGGTCGGTGGCATCGCCGTCGGCATCGGCCCGGGTCTGTTCACGGGCCTGCGCGTTGGCGTCGCCACGGCCAAGACCCTCGCCCAGGTGACGCGGGGCATGATCTTGGGCTTCACGAGCCTCGATGCCTTGGCCTACCCGGTCCGCTTCACGAACCGGCGGATCGTCGCGGTCGTCGACGCCCGGCGCGGCGAGGTGTTCAGCGCGACCTACAACGCCGTCCCCGGCGGGGTGATGCGCGTGTCGGAGTACTCGGTCTCCAGCCCGGACCATCTCGCCGCGGACCTGGAGGCCGTCCCGGGCGATGTGCTCGCCATTGGCGACGGTGCCATCCTGTACCGAGATGTGCTCACGGAACAGCGCGGCGGTGGTCTCGAGATCGCCTCTTCGGCGTTCGCACACCCGGACGCGGCCTCGCTGGTGGAGCTCGCCGCCCCGCGGTTCCTTCGCGAGGAGCACGATCGGCTGTTCGATGTCGCCCCGTTGTACCTGAGGAAGTCGGATGCTGAGATCGCGTGGGACCGCCGAGCCGGCGACGCCTAGGCTCGAGATCGTCAAGATGCGTCGTCGCCACCTCCGTGGCGTCATGGCGATCGAGCGTCAGGCCTACGCGCGGCCGTGGTCGCCCAACCTGTTCGTGGCGGAGATGACGGAGCCGAACAACCGGAACTACCTGGTGGCCAAGATGGATCGGGACGTGGCCGGGTACGCCGGGTTGATCTGCTACGGGGATGAAGCCCACATCACGAACATCGCGGTGGATCCGATGCTCCAGGGGCACGGGATCGCCCAGCGCCTCCTGCACGAACAGCTCCTCGTCGCGAAGGAGATGGGGGGCCGCGCCGTGTCCCTCGAGGTGCGGGTGACCAACTGGCGCGCCCAGCGCGTGTACGCGCGCTTCGGGTTCCACCCGGTGGGGATCCGCCGCAACTACTACGCGGAGCTGCACGAAGACGCCCTGATCATGTGGACGGACGACATCCGCGACCCGGCGTATCGGCGGCGCCTCGAGGCGATCGTGGCGTCGTTGCCCGACGGGATCCGCCCGGCGTGATCACGCTCGGGATCGAAACATCCTGCGACGAGACGGCCGTCGCCGTGCTCGAGGACGGCTTCGGGATCCGCTCCAACCTGATCGCGCGCCAGGAGCACCTCCACGAGCGGTTCGGGGGGGTCGTGCCCGAGGTAGCTGCCCGGGCGCATGTCGAGGCGCTCAATCCACTCCTGGCGGACGCCCTCGGAGCGGCCGGATGCGACTTCGACGACCTGGGCGGCGTCGCCGTGACGATCGGTCCGGGACTCGTGGGCGCGCTCCTCGTCGGGATGGCCGCCGCGAAGTCGATCGCCCTCGCGGTCCGCGCGCCCCTGATCGGCGTCAACCACCTGGAAGGGCATTACTGGGCGAACTTCCTGGAGCACGGTCCGCCCGACCCCCCGTACGTCGCGCTGATCGTCTCCGGCGGACACACGATGCTCGTCCACGTCCCGGAGCTCTTCCGGCATGTCGTGCTCGGCCAGACCCTGGACGACGCGGCTGGCGAGGCGTTCGACAAGGTTGCGCGGCTACTCGGCCTCGGGTTCCCCGGCGGTCCGGCGCTCGACGCGGCCGCGCGCTCGGGAGATCCGGACGCCGTTCGGTTCCCGCGAGCGATGGAGGGGTCGGGCGACCTGGACTTCTCGCTGAGTGGACTCAAGACCGCGGTGCTGCGCTACGTCCGGACCGAGCAGGCTGCGGGTCGCGAGATCGATGTGCCGGATCTGGCGGCATCGTTCCAGGAGGCGATCGTCGATGTGCAGGTGTCCAAGACCATCGCTGCCGCCGCACGGACCGGCGTGCGCACGGTGCTGCTCGGCGGAGGTGTCGTCGCGAACACCCGCCTCCGCGAACGGCTGAAGACCGTCGGCGAGGCCAACGGGCTCCGCGTCCTCTATCCACCGCTCGAGCTGTGCACGGACAACGCGGCGATGATCGCATGCGTCGGCGCCGCGAGACTGGCTCGGGGAGAACGCACGTCGCTGGACATCCCCGCGGACCCGAACCTACAGTTGGCCACGTGACGACCGTCCTGGTGACCGGGGGCGCCGGGTTCATCGGCTCGAACCTCGCCGACCGGCTGCTGGCGGAAGACCACCGCGTGGTGGCCGTCGATGACCTGTCGACCGGGCGGATCGCGAACCTCGGAGAAGCACGCGGCTACGGCAAGGCATACACGTTCTTCAACATGGATGTCCGGGCGGACGGTCTGTTGCCACTGTTCGAACGACACAAGCCCGAGGTCGTCTTCCACCTCGCCGCGCAAGCGGGGGTCCGGCCGTCGCTCGACGATCCGATGCTCGATGCGAGCGTCAACCTGATGGGGACGCTCAACGTCGTGGAATGCGCGATCAAGGTTGGTGCCCAGAAGGTGATCTACGCGGCGAGCGGCGGCACGATCTACGGGGAGCCACGACGGATCCCGGCGAAGGAGACGGCCGCGCAGAGCTCGCATCCGCTGAGCCCGTACGGGATCTCGAAGAAGGCGGCCCTGGACTATCTCGGCTTCTACCAGCGGTACCGGGGGATGGATTACACGGCGTGCGCTCTCGCCAACGTCTACGGGCCGCGACAGGATCCTCACGGCGAAGCCGGCGTGGTCTCGATCTTCGCCTCGACGATGCTTGCCGGCGGAACCCCGACGATCTACGGGGACGGCAACCAGACCCGCGACTATGTCTTCATCGACGACGTGGTGCACGCGTTCGTGCAGGCGATCGATCGGGGCTCCGGGAAGCTCGTGAATATCGGCACCGGCCTGGAGACGAGCGTCAACGGCCTCTATCGTCTGCTCGCGGACATCATCGGGTTCGACGGCGAGCCGGAGCGCGGCCCGCTCCCGCCCGGCGAGCTGCGGAGGAGCGCCCTCGACATCTCCACGGCATCCTCGGCGCTCGCGTGGAAGCCCTGGACCCACCTGGAGGACGGGCTGGCCGAGACGGTCGCGTACCTGAAGGGCGTTTGATGGCGGGTCCCGTGTCGGCCGTGGCCGAGCTGGGGGAGCGTTTCGAGCGGACCGTGGCCTCGTTCGTTCGGGAGCATCGCCTGCCGGGCGCGGCGGCCGGAGTCGTGGTCGGTGATCAGCTCGTCTGGTCCGCCGGTTACGGGTTCGCCGATCTCGCCGCCCGTCGCGCCCCCGACGGGCGAACGCTCTACCGGATCGCTTCGATCACGAAGACGTTCACCGGCACCGCGATCATGCAGCTCCGGGACGAGGGAAAGCTCCACCTGGACGACCCCGCGGTCGCGCACCTTCCGGAGTTGCGCGATGCCATCAGCCCGTTCGGTGCGGTGGAGACG
>DATAEV010000129.1:0-4975 GCA_036257875.1 Actinomycetota bacterium
ACGGCGGCCAGGGACGCCTGTTGGACGGGGTCGCGCCACCGAGACGTCGCGCCGTCCTCATACCTCCCCGCGCGCCGATCGAACCATCGCCGCGAGGCGGCCTTGGAACGGTCCATCGGGCCTTCAGTTCACGTAGCCCTCGACGGTTCGCTCGTCGCGCACCTTCGCCTCATCGGGATCGAGCCCCGCGTCCCGCCGGGCGCGCCGTTGATGGAGGAGATCCCACGACTGGTCCAGGGTGACCTCCAGATGCCGCAGGCGCTCAACGTCCGCTTCCGTGGCCTCGCCTCGCGACTCCTTCTGGAACAACTCGTGCTCTTCCGTTGCGAGCTCGTTGATCCGCTTCAAGATGTTCTCGTCTTCCACGGTTGCACCTCCTTCTGACGATCCACCCTACAGACGCCGGGCCGGAAGCCGGGCGTCGAACCATATCCGCTGGCATCGCGACAGTTCGCCTTCGACCTGCGCATACTCGAGGCAGGACACGAACCCGTCAGTGGCGGGAGAAGAGGTATCACGGGTTCGTCTCCACCGAACCCGTCCCACCGGTCTTCTCGGGCCTCGTGAGCCGACATCTCGGAGCGATCCTCAGCTCCCGACCCGCTCACCACTCGCCTCGGCCGCTGCGGACACCTATCGAAGGAGTACGTTCATGCAGGCATTGCGTATCGCGAACTACAAGGTCATCAAGGGCACGTTCCCCGAGCTCGCCGAAGAGGCGAAGGGCGACATGCTCGAGACCTTCAAGAGGCAGCCCGGCTTCATCCGCTATGGACTCGCCGACACCGGCGAAGGCACCTGCGTGTCGATCAGCCTGTGGGAGACGCACGCCCAGGCCGACGCGGCAGCGCCCGTGGCCGCTACCTGGGATCGCGAGCACCTCGCGGACCGCGTGGAGCTCCGCTCGAACCAGGTGGGCGACCTCGCCTTCTACGAAGGCGTGCGCGCAGCCGTTTGACCGACCGGTCTCTCGGATGGGAAGCCCGATCGGGGCTTCCCTCCGGGGACACGAACCCACGAGCCATCACAACGTCGATCGACAGGAAGGGACGTGACCTGATGAGGACACGAGGGAACGAACGCTTCGGGATCTGGACGAAGCCGCGGCTCAGGCGCGTGCCCGAGTCTGCCAAGCGCGTTCTCCGGGACTCGGTGTCGTCCGCCCGTCGCACGACCATGTCGCGGTGGGAACGAGGGGACCAACCATCGCTGCCCCGCCTCGCCGACCGACCCCGTCTCCGCGTCGCCGCGACCCGTCCCGCATCCCCTCGCTAGGAGCGGGCCTCGAGATCGGCGCGTCGCTCGAGCGCGGCGCCCAACCGATCGAGCGACGGCTCGGTCATCGGTTGCAGCAGCACGATCAGATGGTCGATCCCGAGTCGCGCGTATGCCTCGATCGCATCAGCCAGCTCCTCGACCGACCCTGCGAACTCGTTCTCCTCTGTGGGCGCGTCGACGCCGGGATCGCGAACGACCATCCCGACGGTCTTCGCCATCGTTCCGGGGTCGCGACCCTCGTTCTCGACGGCGTCGGTGAGAGCAACCAGCTGCCGAGAGAGCCGGTCATCCGGAACGCCGTACCACGCCGTGTTCCACGCGTCGGCGTGCCGAGCCGCCAGGCGCAGCATCCGTCGTCCCTCCCCCGCGACGAGGATCGGGATCGTGCGGCGAGCAGGAGGGACCAGTCGGGCGTCGCGCGTCGTGTGATACCGCCCGGCCACCGTCACGTGCTCGCCTCGGAGCAGCGGGGCGATGATCCGGAGCGACTCCTCGAACCGGGCCACGCGGTGGTCCTTCGGGAACCCGAACGCGTCGTACTCCGGATCGTGCCATCCGGCTCCCAGCCCCAGGATCAGGCGGCCGGCGCTCACCTCGTCGGCGCTGACGGCCATCTTCGCCGTCAGTCCCGGGCTCCGGAAGCTCGTACAGAGCACGAGGGTGCCGATCTCGACCCGCTCCGTGCTCGCGGAGACGGCGCTCACGATCGTCCATGCCTCGTGCATCCCATGGATCGACCCGGCCTCGGTCTGATCGAAGAGGTGGTCGAACATCCACACCGAATCGAGGCCTTGTGCTTCGGCCGCCCGCGCGAAGGATCGGATCGCCGGCCATCCCGGCGTCTCGCCCGGGCCGTCGGCCTCGGCGGCCGGGAGGATCACGCCGATCTTCACGGCGCCGAGTGTAAGTGACGTCCCTGCTCGTCCCGGTCGCCCGCCGGATCGTCCTCGGACCGCCGAGCTGCGCCTGTGGAACCATGTGACGATGGGAGCCGAGCGCACGCCGTACTACCGCGCCGATCTGGCGCGGATCCATCACGAGGGGTTCGCCTTCCATGCCGAAGATTGCGCGCCGGGCATCCTCTCATTGCTCGAGTCCGTCGGTTCGCGCCAGGGCCTCGTCGTCGAGCTCGGCTGTGGGAGCGGGCTGTTGACGAAGCATCTCGTCGACGCCGGCCATCGCGTGATCGCCACCGACGCCTCCCCGCCGATGCTCGACCTCGCACGCGAGTACGCCGGCGCCGCCCAGGAGATCCGGCGTCTCACGTTGCCCGACGACCCGATCCCGGATGCCGACGCGATCGTGTCGGTTGGACACGTGGTGAACTACCTCCCGGACGCGGACGCGATCGGGCGCGCCCTCGTAGCGATGGCGGAAGCCCTCCGACCCGGCGGTCTCCTCGCGATCGACCTGTGCGACCTGTCGTACGGAGAGGCGAGGTCCGCCCCGTCCACGGGTGGATGGGTCGCGGACGATTGGGCGATCATCACCGAGCGCTCCGTTCCTGCGCCCGATCGCTTCGTGCGTCAGATGGCGATCTTCACGAAGAACGAGGACGGATCGTGGCGGCGGGACGACGAGCGCCACGACAACGTGCTGATCGACACCGGCGCGGTGCCCGAGCTGCTGTCCCGCCACGGCCTGCGCGCCGATATCGGGCAGGCGTTCGGGAGCGAACGCCTGCCGGAAGGCCTCCGTACGCTGATCGGGCGTCGGGAAGCGTAGTCTCGGCCCGTGCTCGGGGAGGAAGAGGTCGTGGTCCTGGACGTGAAGCCGGTCGACCTGCACGGCGTGATCTACCGGGACGTGACGGTCACCTTCGCGGACCGGTCGATCGGTCAGGCTCGACTGGGCCCGGAAGGCGTCCCCACGGATCTCGAGCCGGGCGATGTCGTGTTGGCCACGAAGGTCGTCAACATGATCGTTTCGCTGCGCCGTCCCTGAACCGGTCGCTCGCCGTCACTCGCTGTCGGTCCAGCCGAGCCAGCCAAGGATCTCGGAAGCGACCGCCCGAAGCGGCCGGTCGTTCGGGATCAAGCGATCGCCGAGACCGACACCTTCGCCGGCCGCGAGCCACGCTTCCGCGTCACGGAGGTCGTCGTGGCGAGCCGCCGTGATGTCGGGCGCGAGCCGCCGCTCGATCTCGGAGAACGGAACGGTGAGCTCAACGACCCTGAGCGGCATGGAGAGGACAGATCGCAGGCTCGCCAGCTCGGCTGGGGTCCTGATCGAGCGAGCGAGGATGAGATACCGGACGCCGGCGCCGCGGTAGTTCGTCACGACCGGAGCCAGGTTCGCGAGCATCATCCGATGCTCGGAGCCCTCGGCTCCGCCCGCCCATCCCCAACACAACCAGTCGAGGTCGATCACCGCGTACGGGAGACCACGCTGCTCGAGCACGTCGGCCATCTCGATCGCAACCGAGCTCTTCCCGGTCCCGAACAGACCGGTGATGAGCGCGGCCTGCGGCTCATCCTCCACGATCGATCTCCTCCGACCCCGTGGGCTTGAGGTACCGATCGAACCAGGCCTGCGTCCGAAGGATCGCATCGCGCGCGTGAGCCCGTTCGAAGGGGACGTGCCCCTCGCGCGGATACACGACGAGCTCGGTGTCCACACCCGTCTGTGCGATCGCCGCGAAGAGCTCCTCGGCTTGTCCCACGGGTGTGCACCGGTCCATCGCACCTTGGATGATCAGGGTCGGCGTGGTGCACTCCGCGGCGTGATGCACGGGAGAGGAGCGAACGTAGGGGCCGTTCGGGTCGGCCCATGCGTCACCGATGATGAAGTCGTCGAACGCCGCGATGTCCGCCGTGAGGTGGAACGACACCCAGTCGGCGATCACCGAGTTCGCGACCGCCGCCGCGAATCGGTCGGTCTGCGTGACGGCCCACGCGGTCATGTATCCCCCGTACGAGAGCCCGGAGATCCCGAGGCGGTCGGGGTCCGCCAACCCGCGTTCGATGCAGAGATCGATCCCGGCCATCACGTCGGCGAAGTCCTTGCCGCCGGGATCGTCGATCACGGCCCGCGCGAACGCGTGATCCCGGCCGTTGCTTCCCCGTGGGTTGGGCAGCAGCACGGCGTAGCCGGCGTTGGCGAGCAACGTCGCGTTCGGTTCGGAATCCGAGAAGTACCCGTTCCAGCACCACGACGGTCCCCCGTGGACCAGCGCGAGCAAAGGGAAGGGCCCGGTGGCGGCCCGGGGAGTGAGGAGGAGTCCCTCGATCTGCAGCCCATCTTCCGCCGACCAGCTCAACGCTCGGATGTCGGGGAAGACGACGCCGTCGACGATCGCGTCGTTGAATGAGGTCAGCCGCCCCCATCCGCGCGTCGCGTGATCGAACCGCGCGAGCTCGGGCGCGATGCCGTGCGCCTGGTGCGTCGTGTAGACCACCTCGCCGCCGCTCGAGACGGCGCAGCTCGGCTTCGTGATGTCGCCCCCGATGAACGGAGCCCCGGCCCAGAGCTCCTCTCGAGATCCGTCCAGCGTGATCCGACCACACGCGGTACCGGTGCCGTCGTAGCGCGCGTACCAGAGAGTCGCTGGGTCGCACCAGTCCACGAGGCCGACGGTCTCAAGTCCCACCCACGGATCCGTGGCGGCCCCCGTTGCGACGTCGATGATCTTGACGCTGCCGCTCAGCATGCCGTGGTCGCTCGAGTAGCCCTCGACGATCGCCGCACGAGCGCCGTC
>DATAEV010000142.1:0-5725 GCA_036257875.1 Actinomycetota bacterium
GGTCCCGTCGTTCCCAGAGAGCCAGGAACCCGTTACCTCGAGTCTTGTCCCGCCTACCCGCAGCCTCCTCCCCGACCCTCATCGAGGATCGATCCGGACGGACTCCGCGATCTGGATGTGCGCGGCTCGGTCCTGCGCCGACGTCCCTGCCTCCCCGAGCGAGGCGTCGATCACGAGTGGAACGCCGTCGACGTCGATGATCCACAGCCTTACGTGCTCACCGGGATCGAGGTACCTTTCTCCCCCGTCGGTGCCGAGCCACGGTCGGAAATGCCCTCCGTCGCAGTCTGCGAGGTTGGTTCCGGTGTGCACGGTCCGCTCCATGGAGGTACCGGCGAAGCCGTCGACCGTGATGTCGGTCGGCGTCGACACGCGGAGTCCCTTCTGGTCCGCGAGGGCGGCGACAAGAGCATCGACCGACGAGGCCGCCGGCGGGTCGAGGAGCGTGGTTTCCCATCGGCACGGATCGGCGTAGACGTCGCCGATGACCCATGCGCCCACCGCCATCTGACCGATTCTCCCGAGCTTTGCGACGCCGCTCCCGTCTGGGAAGCCCTCATAACCATCCGGCACGTCCATCGTGATCCGATACTTCGCATCGAAGTCGGGATCGAGCGTGCTGACGACATACGTCCCGGGCTCCAGAGCACCGGAATGCAGCGGTAGGACGGGCGTTGCGGTCGGTGTCGGGGCGGACCCAGGGATCACCTTCCCCTCGTCGCCGCTCCGAAGCGTGCTGATTCCGACCACCACGCCCGCGATCACGAGTACCGCCACGAGGACCAACGCGCCCGCCCTTCGCCTGCGCGACTGTCGCCGCTGGTTCTCGTGCTGGCGGTCGACGAAACCCGGGTCGGGGCGGACCTTCTGTGTCGCCATACGGAACACCTCCTGCATATCAGGCATCCCGCGCTCCTTCCGTTGCTCGGAGGGCACTTCGACCCTGGCTCGCCAGGTTGCGGACCGTCGACGGCCGGACGCGCAGGATGCGCGCCGCCTGCTCTGCGGGATAGCCGAGCAGGTCGACGAGCAGGAGGGCGGCCCGCTGACGTTGCGTGAGCCCCAGGAGAAGGCTGCGCACGTCGGCGCGCATCTCCGCCTCGGCGAACGCATCCGCCTCCGGGGTGACCGGCGCGAGTTTCCGCAGGGCTACGGCCGCCCGGCGCCGACGCATCCGGAAGCCGTTCAGCGCGACGCGGAACAAGTATCCGGTCGGATCGGTGATCCGGCCGATCTGGTCCCATCGCTCCCAGAGCTTCAGGAAGGCATCCTGCGCGAGGTCCTCCGCGTCCTCGCGATTGCCGGTCACGAAGTACAGGGCCTTGTAGAGGCGTTCGTGCTCGTCCTCGACGAACTCGTCGAAGTGGGCCCGTCCCTCGACGCGTTCGGTCGGGAACCTCACGACCTCACCCTCCCTTTGCATGATCCATGGATGCGCGAACTCGATCGTTCGTCTAGACGCGGGGCGAACCTGCGCAGGGTACGCGGCGGCTGGCGCTCATATGAGCCGATCTTCCGCCACCGCTCGCGCCGCGAAGTCTTGAAATGGGCGAGCGTTCGGGACTGTGTACCAGGTCGGCCGACAAGGCTCCCAATTCGTACAGCGAACAAGACGGGATCGTGCCAAGATCGGCCGATGGCGGAGACCGTGTCAGAAAGCGACCCCGAGCCTCAGGAGTCGCAACTCGACGACGCAGTCTTCGATGCCCCGCGCGTCTGCCTCCGGTGTGACTGGATCGGCGAGACGGACGGGGAGACCTGTCCCAAGTGCGAGGCAGCCCTGTATCGGCTCCCGGAGTCCACGAAACTCCGCGGGGTCACTCCGATTCCCCGCCCGCAACCGCAGTTGGCGGGCGACCCGATACCCAGCTCACCCGTCGAGGTGCCTGAAGAAGACGACCCAGCGGCGGTGCCGGTCGCCGCCAGCCGACGCTGGTGGGTGATCGTTGGTGTCTTCACGGTTGCGGCGCTCTGGATCGTTGCGACCGATGGACCGTTCGAGCGCCTCCAAGCGCCGACCGCCCACGCACCCTCCCTCGCTGTAGCCACCACAGGCGTGAACGAGCCACCGACGGCGAACCCGGCGGAGGATGCCGGGCCGACCGACGGTGTCTTGCGCCGCGGCAACGAGGTCGTCGAACCCGAAGGTCCCAATCTCGTCGCGGTGGATCCAGACACCGGCGAGAGCCGGATCCTCCTGGACCGGGCAGTGAGCACCGACCCGCTGCCCATCGCCGTGGGCGGTGAGGTGATCCGCGAGGAGATCACCAACGTAGCGTGGTCACCGGACGGGCGGTGGGTCGCGTTCGACGGCCCTGGTGCCGCGCTGTGGGTCATGAACTCGGAGATGGAGATCCGCAGGCTGGCGAGCGCGGTGTACGGAGGCTGGGTGTGGTCACCCACCGAAGCGCAGCTCGCGATGATCCTCAACTCGAAGCTCACCGTCGTTGACGCCATGACCGGCCGGAAGATCGACCTCGGTGAGGTGGTCGGCGATGTCACCTCCGCTCCGGTGTGGTCTCCAGACGGGACGCGGATCCTGTTGGGGGCTGGAGGAGGCTCGCTCTATTCGGTGGATGTTCAGAGCGGGGAGCGTTCCTTGCTGGTGCGTTTGCCGGGCGAGAACCTCGACTCGATGGATGAGATCGAGTGGTCGCCAGACGGCGGGCAGCTCGCCGTCATGAACGACCTTGAACCAGGGGGCGGACGCCTATACGTCATGAACGCGGATGGCTCTGGCGTCCGAGTCCTCCTCGACAACTTCGAGCCAGAGGGGCTCGCATGGTCTCCCAACGGAGAATCGATCGCCTACGCGACCTACGGCGCCAGGGGTGACGACGGTACTGACCGTCTCTGGACGATCTCACCGGTCGAGGGCCTGCCGTTCACCGTCGCGGCGAGCACGTACATCGGCGACCCGGTGTGGTCGCAGGACAGCAGCCGCATCGCGTTCGTGGGATCGACGGCGGACGGTCCCGGGTGGTTCGCGGTCGACGCCGACGGCGCGGGCCCACGGCTCGAGATTGACGAGCTCACGTATCTGAGCTGGCGGGGCGGTCCCGTCTTCCCGAGTCACTGAGCGGCCTGCGAGTGACACCCTGAGCGGCGCCCGGCGCTATTTTCCGGGAACCTTCGGAGCGGACAGGACCGCGTTCGCGAGCTCCCAGCTCACCGAAGAGCTTCGGGTAACCAACTCCCGCGTCGAGTCTGAGGTGTACCGAATGTGTACCGGGTCAGACCTCTACGGGCGGACCTTGCGTCTCTCGACCTCCCCCGAGTCATGCCCATGACCTGCGGAGGTGACAAAGTGGCTGCTCAGAGAGTCGCCCAAGACTTGCTTTGCAAGCAGGGGGTCGGCGGTTCGAGTCCGCTCGTCTCCACCGGGGTCGCAACCGCCGAGAGCGTCGCAACCGGGACTTCCCTGGCGACCGTGGGCCGAGGCTCGAAGTCCCCGGACCACCACTCCAGGCGAGCCCCAAAAATCGCGCTTCGCGACCGAGGCCCTCGCCTGGTTCGAGGCGGCTACGCCAGCCGGTAGACGATCTCCTCGACGTCGGTCGTCTCGCGTCCGACCTCAACGAAGCCGCATCGCTCGAGGACTTTCGTCGACCCGACGTTCGTGACCGCGACGTGGGCGAACAAGGGCCGCTCGGTCACGTCGTCGAGGAAGGCGGCGAGCGCCGCGGTGCCGATGCCTCTCCCCCACACCGCGCGGTCGTGCCAGTACCACACCTCTCGTTGTTCGTCGCCGAAGCAGCCGATGCTGCCGACGACCTTGTCGTCCACGACGACCGTACGACGGATCAGGGTCGGGTCGGACCGGATCTTCGCGTCGTGCGCCACGAAGGCGTCCCAGTCGCGCGCCGCGAACACGGCCATCTCGTTGGCGACCGGGTCGCGCTGGTGCTCGAACAGGATCGGGAGATCGTCGAGCGTCGTCTCGCGGAGCACCAGGTCCACACGGTGACCCTACGACCGCACGCCGACGCGGGCGAGCGAGCGGAGTGCACGGCCTGGGTCAGGTGCGAGCCGCCCCCACCGACGCAGTTGCCGTCGTTATCGTGGCAGTCCCTTGCAGCGGGAGTCGGTGCCCCGAAGATGTTTCTCGATGGCTCAGGGCAGGAACACGAGGGAGAGTGCCGACGCTGTGGGGGATAGCGGGGGATGAACAGGCCTGACCTGCGGAAAGGCGAAACCGCTGGTCAGAGAGTCGCCCAAGCCCTGCTTTGCAAAGAGCAGCTCTTCGCGAACTGACCGCGCTCCAACAAAGATGCAGGCGAAGCGGGCGGCCGGGATACGGGCCGCCCGTCTCGCGGATCACCTTTGAGGACCTAGGAAAACGGCCGAACGAGCAGTGGAGCTACCCGGCGAGTACACGGCCCCGCATGGCTTCGAGCTTGCCCGCGTCCCACAGCGGCGTGGATCCTTCGGCCCGGACGGTCTCGGCGAGCACACGACCCTGCATGGCTTCGAGCTTGCCGGCGTCCCACAGTGGTGCGAACCCTTGGACCCGAACGGTCTCTGCGAGCACTCGGCCCTCCATGGCTTCGAGCTTGCCCGCGTCCCACAGCGCCGCTCTGAGGATCGCCCCCTCGCGGGTGCCGCTGCCTGCCACACTCGTCACGGAGCCATCTCCGCGCCCCGCCACGGTGAGTGCCAACGCGCTCAGGATCAGCGCCGCGGCCGCAAGCACTGACACGGTGACGGTCCAGAACCTGAACAGCGCCGGTCGGCCGGAGAACCCCATGGTTCCCGCTTTCGTGCTCATGATCCCTCCCTTCCCTCGGATACCGATCTCTGATCCCGAGGCTAGAGAGAGCACCGACCCGAGGAATCCCCGAAATCCGTACCGATCGAGACCGCGACCGGTAGGTCTTGCTCACGACCCGGATGGCCGGGATGGGAAGGTCGACGCCAGTTCCGTACGGGAGCGGATGCCCAGCTTGCGGTAGATCCGCTTGAGATTGGCCTCGATGGTATGGACGCTGACGAACAGGGCGTCGGCCACCTCCCGGTTGGTGCCGCCGGTGGCGACCAGCTCCGCCACCCTGGCCTCGGTCGGCGTCAGGGTTAGCGACGAGGCGGCCCGTCCACCGATCCGCGCCAGCTCGGCACGCGTCCGTTCCGACCACAACGCGGCGCCGAGCCCGTCGAAGACCTCCAAGGCTTTCGTGAGGGTGTCCCGAGCCTCACGCTTCCTCCTATCCCGACGCTGCACCGCTCCCCTGACCAAGAGGGTCCGTCCCAGCTCGAACGGGAGGGCAGGCGATCGTGGTGACGGACGGCCTCATCGGCTGCGGCCGATGCACCGAGGAGATCGCCCCGGGCTGCCAACACCAGCGCCCGGCATCTGGCTCCCGTCGCCATGGCCCACGCCCGATCGAGGCTTCGGCCGGCGTCCTCGAAAGGCGCGAGGAGCGCCTCGGCCTCGTCCAGCTGCCCGAGGGCAACGAGCGCCTCCACCTCGTCAGGGACGATCCGGAAGTACGCGGGCTCCCGAACCCCCATCGCCTCCTTGAGCTCGACCGCCCTGGACAGATGCGCATCGGCCTCGGCGGGTCGGCCCAGGGAAAGCTCGAGGAACCCCAGGACCGACAGGTTCGGGATCAGGAGGAGGATCTCGCCGGCCGCCTCGGCGACTCGCAGCCCCTCGAGGGCTGCCAGCCTCGCCGGGTCGGCCCGCCCCAGATGGGCTTCCACCAGGCCCACCGCGAAGTGGCCCTCC
>DATAEV010000177.1:0-1525 GCA_036257875.1 Actinomycetota bacterium
GCTCACGATCGTGATCTCGTCGGTCGGCGCGTTCATCGTGTGCCTCGGGATGGGCGCGGTTGGGCTCCTCATCTTCACGGGGACGCCGATCGCGGTCGCAACGGCGAACGTTCGAGACTTCTTCACGGCGGCCGACATCGAGGAGGAAGACGCGGAGCCCGAGCCCCCGGTCCTTCGCGAAGAGCCGAGACCCAAGCGCCACCGCGCCGCCAAGCTCAGGGAGGCGTTCGGGCTCGTCGAGTTCGACCCGGACGAGGACGACGTCGTCGCCGTTCCGGACCCCGATCTGGAGGACGATCAGGATGAGCCGATCGGATCACCGGCGGCGCACCGCCCGACCCGCACGATCGAAACGACGACGGGTCCTTACCAGCTCCCGCCGCTCGACCTGCTCCGCAGCGCTCCACCGTCGAACGCCGACGTTCGTGACGAGCAGGACATGCAGACCGCCCTCGAGCGCACCCTGCAGACCTTCGGGGTGGACGCTCGCGTCTCGGCCGCTCACCGCGGACCCACGGTCACGATGTACGAGGTGGAGGTGGCGTCGGGGACCAAGGTGAACAAGGTGTTGCAGCTGGCGAGCGACATCGCCTATGCGCTCGCGACCCCCGACGTTCGCATCCAGGCGCCGATCCCCGGCAAGTCGGCGATCGGGATCGAGGTCCCCAACAAGCATCGGGACTTCGTGATGCTGGGGGACATCCTCCGGTCGAAGGCCGCCAAAGAGGCCACGCACCCGCTCGAGGTCGCCTTGGGCAAGGACATCCACGGACGGGCCCGCATGGTCAACCTGGCGACCATGCCGCACCTGCTGATCGCGGGGGCGACCGGGGCCGGCAAGTCGAGCCTCGTCAACTCGTTCATCACCTCGCTGCTCGCCCGGACGACCCCGGAAGACGTCCGGCTCGTGCTGGTCGATCCCAAGCGGGTCGAGCTTGGTCACTTCGCCGACGTGCCGCATCTGCTCTCCCCGGTGATCGTCCATCCCAAGCGAGCCGCCGAGGCGCTGGGATGGATCGTGCGGGAGATGGAGCAGCGGTACGAGCTGCTCGCCACCGCAGCCGTGCGCGACATCGACGGATACGAGGAGGGGTTGCGGGCCGGCACGCTTCGCGTGCCCCTCGGGCTCGAGCACCGGTTCGGCCACCTGCCGTTCATCGTGGTCGTGATCGACGAGCTCGCCGACCTGATGATGGTGGCGCCGCGGGACGTCGAGGACGCGATCTGTCGGATCGCGCAGATGGCGCGCGCGGTGGGCATCCACCTCGTCGTCGCGACGCAACGTCCTTCCGTCGACGTCGTGACGGGGCTGATCAAGGCGAACATCCCCAGCAGGATCGCGTTGATGACGTCGTCGCAGGCGGACAGCCGCGTGATCCTGGATATGAACGGCGCCGAGAAGCTCGTCGGCCACGGCGACATGCTCTTCGCCCCCTCCAGCATCTCCAAGCCGGTCCGCCTCCAGGGCGCGTGGGTGACCGAGCAGGAGATCGGCGACGTGACCGACTTCATCCGCGCGCAGCGC
>DATAEV010000178.1:0-5233 GCA_036257875.1 Actinomycetota bacterium
CCTGGTGTATCTGGCGCTGCGGCGTCCGCCCGACCGGGAGCCGCCGCCGCTCCACGTCGAGGAAGCGGACTTCGCGACCGTCCGACCGTTCATCGTCCAGACGAACCTCGTCGCCCACGGTGGCAGCCCGCCCAAGACCGCGGAGATGCTCGCCGACTTCCGCGAGGTCTTGATCGGAAAGGTCGGCGCTCGCTTCTTCGCGACCAGGATCGACGGCCACATCGTGGGGTGCTGCGAGCTGTACGTCGGGGAGGGCGTCGCGCAGATCGAGAGCGTCGACACGCTGGAGGCGTACCGGAACCGCGGCGTCGCGCGCGCGTTCCTGGGGGCCGCGATCACCGCTGCGCGCGACGCCGCGGACCTCGTGTTCCTGATCGCGGATACGGCCGATTGGCCGCAAGAGCTCTACGGGAAGCTTGGGTTCGACCCCGTGGGCACCTACCGCCAGTTCACGAAGCCGCCGGCGGGGGAGACCGACCGCTGAGCCTCCCGAGGGCGCCCCGTACGTCCGGTACCATCGGCCGGCTATGTCGCTGATCGAGGACGTCACCGCCCGCGAGATCCTCGATTCACGAGGGAATCCCACGATCGAGGTCGACGTCGCCCTCGATGACGGCGCGCTCGGGCGGGCGGCCATCCCCAGCGGGGCGTCCACCGGTGAGCACGAGGCACTCGAGCTGCGCGACGCCGAGCCCGACCGGTACCACGGCAAGGGCGTCCTGCACGCCGTCGCCAACGTCAACGGGCCCATCGCGAAGGCCGTCCGCGGCATGGATGCCCTCGACCAGCGCGGCATCGACCGCACGCTCCTCGACCTCGACGGGACGGCGACGAAGAGCGGCCTCGGCGCGAACGCGATCCTTGGGGTGTCGCTCGCCGTCGCGAAGGCGGGGGGCGATTCGTCGGGGCAGCAGCTCTTCCGGTACCTCGGAGGACCGAACGCGCACACGCTCCCGGTCCCCATGCTGAACGTGATCAACGGCGGCGCGCACGCCGACAACGAGCTTGAGCTCCAGGAGTTCATGCTGATGCCCGTCGGGGCGGCGTCGTTCTCGGAGGCCCTGCGCTGGGGCGTGGAGTGCTTCCACACGTTGCGGGATCTGCTCCACGAGGCGGGGATGTCGACGGCCGTGGGCGATGAGGGCGGCTTCGCTCCCGGCGTCGCCACCGCCGAGGAGGCACTGGGGTTCCTGATGCGCGCGATCGATCACGTGGGTTTGGAGCCTGGCACGGAGATGGCGATCGCGCTCGACCCGGCGGCTTCCGAGTTCTACAAGGATGCCCGTTATCACCTCGAGGGTGCCGATCGGACGGCGGACGACATGACCGCCTTCTGGTCGGACCTGGTCGATCGGTTCCCGATCGTCTCGCTCGAGGATCCACTCGCGGAGGACGATTGGGAGGGGTGGGTCACCTTCACGCGAGCGCTCGGCGCGCGGGTTCAGGTGGTCGGCGACGATCTGTTCGTCACGAACACCGAACGGCTCGAGCGAGGGATCAGGTCCGGCGCGGCGAACGCGATCTTGATCAAGGTGAACCAGATCGGGACCCTCACGGAGACGCTCGACGCGGTCGAGGCGGCACAGCGCGCCAGCTTCGGCGTCGTCGTGTCGCACCGGAGTGGAGAGACCGAAGACACCACGATCTCCGATCTGGCCGTCGCGACGAACGCGGGACAGATGAAGTCCGGGGCTCCATCGCGCGGTGAGCGGACAGCCAAGTACAACCGTCTGCTGCGGATCGAGGGATCGCTCGGCGAGGATGCGCGGTTCGGCTCGCCGTTCGCGGGGCGACCACCCGGGGGCGATCGGGCGCCATGAGCGCGCGGGCCACGGCGACTTCCCCCGCCGCAGCCCGGGGGAAGGATGGGCAACGACCGAGCGGCCGCTCGGGTCGGGTCCGGTTGACGCCGCGCGCCTCGATCCTGCTGGTCGCCATCTTCCTCGTGAGCGTCTTCGCGGTCGCTCCGATGCGCGCGTACCTCGTCCAGCGATCCGAGCTCCAAGGGCTCCAACGACAGGCGGACCAACTCCAGGAACAGAACACCGAGCTCGAGCGCCGGATCGCGGATCTGAATGATCCGTCGACACTCGAGCGACTGGCCCGCGAATGTCTCGGGATGGTCAACCCCGGCGAGATCGCGTTCGTGCCGATCCCGAAGGGTCGCGCGCCGACGTTGCCCGACTGCGGCTGAGTCGGGTCGGGCTCACGAAGCTTCGAACCCCAGCACGACCGAGTCGCACACTCGCCGGTACCCGATCCTAACGTAGATCGCGTTGGACGTCGGGTTCGCGAGATCGGTGTGGAGGAAGCAGAAGCGCCGGCCGCCCGCGAGTTGGCGGCGGCTGAGGTCCGCGACCAACGTCGTCGCGTACCCGCGACCGCGGTGCTCGGGCGGCGTGTACACCGGTCCGATCCGGATCCCGTTCGGAGTCGGACCCCCGAACCCGGAGAGCGAAACGACCTGCCCTCCCGCTTCCCACAGCCAGATGCCCTCCTCGTCGGACCCAAGGATGGTCTCGAGGCGGCGCTGGCGCTGCGCGGGATCCCCGCGCAGCGCCTCGGGGACGACCTCGTCCTCGAACGCGTGGATCCAGGTTTCGATGAGCTCCAGGTCGTGGCTGGTGGCGGTCCGCGGCGTGCCGGCGGCAGCCGGCACGCCGCGGACCTCGGTGAGCGCGTAGATCCCCTGTCCCATCACGCGTCGCGCGGTGTCGCCCGAGCCGGCGCACCAGGCCGACGCGAACGTGTCGGCCTCGGGGAGCCCTCCGATCACGCCGGGGAGGTGGATCCCCGCGGACCCGATCGCGTCCGCGAGGAGGTCGTTCGCGTCCTCCGCGGCCGGCTGCGCGAGGACGAGGTTGTGCGGGGGCGTCTGGAGCGCGGCGCCGACCACCGTGCCTGCGTCCTCCACGGACCACAGGTTCTTGGCGGGGTAGACCGCGGTGTGGTGGACGAGCGTGTGCGCCAGACCCAGGTGGAGGTTGTGGCGAGCCTCGTCGAGCAGGAGCAGGGGCAGGACCGCCTCCAGCCAGGACGCGGGGTCGTCGTGGGTCCGGACCTCCATCGGGCGATGCTACGGGACCGCTCCGCACCTCGATTGACGGGTGATGGCCGGTCCCGCAGACTTGGCCGGCGTCCGGGAACGGCCCGGACCGGCGGAAGGGGACGGCGACATCGCTGAGATCGAGGTCGGTGCGACCATCACGGGCACCGTGGCGCGGATCGAGAACTACGGAGCGTTCCTGCAGCTCGAGGACGGGCGGATGGGGCTCGTACATATCTCCGAGATCGACAGGAACTACGTGAAGGACGTCCGGGAGCATCTCCGCGAAGGGGACAGCGTCGAGGCGAAGGTCGTGGCCATCAAGGACGACGGCAAGATCGACCTGTCCATCAAGGCGCTCCAGGACCCGGCGCCGCCGCGGGCCTCGCGCCGGGGCTCGGACCCTGGGTTCGAGCAGATGCTGAAGAAGTTCATGCGGCAGAGCGAGGAGCGGCAGGTCGACTTCCGGCGCGCGACCGAGCACAAGCGCAAGTAGAAGGGCCTCCGGTCGCCCGCCCGCCGCGCCTGCGTGTCAACCTCTTACCAGGAGCGTGGCCACCCTGCCGGACGTTCGTGTAAACACCTTCACGACAACGACGGCCGTTGCCGTCGTGAGGATGTTGACGAGCGCCCTACCCAGACCCTGGCAGGGTTGTTAAGCGGTTGACGAACACCGGCACCTCCGGCGTCGAGCACGGCGAACTGCGCGCCGCAGATCTCGCAACCGTCGCCGAGCAGCTCGGCCGCGAGCCCACGATCCCCTTCACCGTGGTCGCCCGCTGCACCGGTGGTCATCCGCTCGTGATCCGGAACGCTCCCATGGACGCCGATGGCGCGCCGTTCCCCACCACCCATTGGCTCACCTGTCCGGACGCGGTCAAGCACGTCTCGCGGCTGGAAGCCGGCGGATGGATCGCCCGCCTCGACGAGCGCATGGAGGACGACGAGACGTTCCGGGCTGAGGTCGCGGCCGCGCACGAAGAGGCCGCCGAGGATCGGGCGCGTGAGCTTCCCGAGGCCCGGGCCTGGGGTGGCGTCGGCGGCACGCGCCGTGGCATCAAGTGCCTGCACGCTCAATACGCGAACCATCTGGGAGGCGGCGACGACGTCGTGGGACGATGGGTCGCCGAGCGGGTCGAGCCGGTGCACGCGACGCAGCGTGCGCACCGCGCCGCCGCGATCGACCAGGGAACGAACTCCTGCCGGCTGCTGGTCCTCGAGCCGGCCCCAGACGGCAACACCGAGCCGACCGAGCTCGCGCGCGACATGATCATCACGCGGCTCGGGCAAGGAGTCGATCGGACCGGCCGGTTCGAGCCTGAAGCGCTGGCGCGGACGATCGCCGTCATCGAACGGTACTGTCGGCGCGCCCGCGCTCTCTCAGCGGAATCGATCCGCGTCGCGGCGACGAGCGCGACGCGCGATGCGGCGAACCGGGAACAGCTTGCCGACGCCGTTCACCGAGCGGCCGGGTCGGAGCTCGAGGTGATCACGGGCGAACAGGAAGCGGCGCTCTCGTTCCTCGGTGCGACGCGCGGTCTCGACGCGCGCGACGGACCGTTCCTCGTCGTGGACATCGGTGGGGGATCGACGGAGTTCGTGCTCGGTCGGGAGCCGGCCGTCACCGAGCGCGCGATCAGCGTGCAGATGGGCTCCGTGCGACTGACCGAACGCGCGATCCGCGGCGATCCCCCCGCGCCCGAAGATCTCCATCGCATTCGCGCCGAGGTTCGACGGGGGATCGAACAGGCCGCCGCGGCGGTCCCGGTCGATGAGGCCCGGACCTTCGTCAGCGTCGCGGGAACGGCGACGACGATCAAGGCGATCGCGCTCGACCTCGGCCGCTACGATCCCGATCGGACCCATCGCACGTGGCTGACCGCGGCCGAGGCCGAGCGCGTGCTGGACGAGCTGATCGGCTTGACGAACGACGAACGCGCGGCGATCCCGGTGATGGCCCCCGGCCGCGGAGACGTGATCGTCGCGGGGGCCGTGATCCTCGTGGAGGTCATGCGCCGCTTCGGATACGAGCGAACGCTCGTGTCTGAGACCGACATCTTGGACGGCCTCGCGTTCGAGGCGCTGGGCGTTCGATAACCTGTCCCGCCATGCCCAGCCGGTCGAGGGAACGCCAGCTCGCGAAGCTCGCCGCGCGCCGCAGGGCCGAGCAGACCCAGTCGCAACGCC
>DATAEV010000184.1:0-6106 GCA_036257875.1 Actinomycetota bacterium
CGGTTGTCCTCGTACACGACCATCGCGCGTGCCGTCTTGCGCACCGACGCGAGGATCGTCTCGGTGTCGAGGGGCGCGAGGGAGCGCACATCGACGACCTCGGCGTGGATCCCTTCGTCCTCCTCGAGCCGCGCTGCCGCATCGAGGCAGCGGTGGAGGTCGTAGCCGTAGCTCACGACGGTGAGGTCCGTGCCTTCGCGTTTCACGTCGGCCCGACCGATCGGTGTGGCCTGGGGGACGTCCGGCACCTCACCCTTGATCACGCGGTAGCACTTCTTGTGCTCGAGGAACAAGACCGGGTCGGGATCGGCGATCGCCGTGTGCAGCAGTCCGGCGGCATCGGCCGGGGTCGACGGCATGACCACCTTCACACCGGGGATGTGCGCGTAGAACGCTTCGATCGATTGCGAGTGGTAGAGCGCTCCGTGGATCCCGCCGCCGCACGGCGCTCGGATGACCATCGGGCATCCCCAATCGCCGTTCGTTCGGTACCGCATGCGGGACGCCTCGGAAAGGATCTGGTCGAACGCCGGGTGGATGAAGTCCGCGAACTCGATCTCGGCGATCGGCAGGAGACCGTGGAGCGCCATCCCGATCGCGACCCCGACGATGCCGGATTCGGCGAGCGGCGCATCGACGACGCGTTGCTCCCCGAACTCGGCCATGAACCCCTCGGAGACCTTGAACACGCCGCCGCGCGCGCCGACGTCTTGACCGATCAGCACGATGCGGTCGTCGGCCGCCATCTCGTCGTGGAGGGTGTCCCGGATCGCGGTGACGAGGTTCTTCTCCGTCACCCGTCGCCCCCGGCGAAGACATGGCGGGTCGCGGTCGACGGATCGGGATCGGGAGCGTCCCAGGCTGCCGTGATCGCGGCCTCCACCTGGGCCCTCACCTCGTCATGGACGGCCTGGAGGGCGTCTCGATCGGTGATGCCGGCTTCGACGAGGTACGTGGCGAACCGTTCGATGGGATCGTGGCTCCGGCGTTCCTCGACCTCTTCGCGTGACCGGTAGGACTTGTCGTCGTCGTCGGACGTGTGAGGGAGGAACCGGTAGGTCTTGCACTCGATCAAGGTCGGTCCTTCGCCGGCGCGAGCGCGCTCGTGCGCATCCTTCATCACGCGGAAACACGCGAGGACGTCGTTGCCGTCGACCACGAACCCCGGGATCCCGTACCCCGCTGCACGGGTCGCGACGTCGGCTACCGCCATCTGCTTGGACTGCGGCACGCTGATCGCGTACTCGTTGTTCTCGCAGATGAACACGACCGGAAGGCGGTGGATCGCGGCGATGTTCAGGCCCTCGTGCCAGTCACCTTCGCTCGTCGCACCCTCCCCGAACCAGCTCGCGACGACGGCATCTTCGTTCCGATACTTCATGGCGTACGCGATCCCGGCCGCGTGCGGGACCTGTGTCGCGATCGGCGAGGAGTGGCTGACGATCCCGAGCTCCTTCGAGCTCCAGTGGCTCGGCATCTGGCGACCGCCCGACGTCGGGTCGGTCGCCTTCGAGAACACCCCGAGGAAGATCTGTTCCGGCGTCATCCCCGCGACCAGGACCACGCCGAGGTCGCGGTAGTACGGGACCCAGATGTCCGTGCCGCGACGCATGGGCCAGGCCGTCCCGATCTGGCAGCCCTCGTGACCCGAGACGGGGACGACGAAGGGAGCACGTCCCATCCGATTCTGTCGTAGCGCGGCTTCGTCGATCAGCCGAGCCGTCACCATGGTGCGGTGCATGCCCAGCAGATCGTCGACGGCGAGTCCCAGGGACCCGTGGGCCGTCTCGGTCACCTGCGCGGACACGTCGTGCCTCCTCGCACCCTGCGGCGAGTCTACACCGGGGCCACGACCGACCCCTGGCCGGGTGGCGGGAACAACCGCAGCAGGTCGAGGCGTTGCGCTGCATGATGGGCGCCGAGAGTCGCCTGATCATCCGAAGGAGGATCTCTCATAGCATGAGCACGACCATGGAACACGTCATCGAAGTGACCGACGAGACCTTCGAGCGGACCGTCATCGAGGGCTCGAGCGAACGGCCCGTCGTCGTCGACCTGTGGGCCGAGTGGTGCGGTCCCTGCAGGACCCTCGGCCCGATGCTGGAGAAGGTCGCGGCGGAGCGGGAGGGGGCGTTCCTGCTCGCCAAGGTGGACATCGACGCGAACAGCGTCGGTCAGTCCCTCTTGCAAGCCGTGCGCTCCCAGGGCATCCCGACGGTGGTCGCCTTCCGCGACGGCCAGCCGGTCTCGATGTTCATCGGGGCCTATCCGGAGGAGGAGGTCAACCGGTTCATCGATTCGATCCTGCCGACCGGCGCCGAGCTCGACGCGAAGGAGGCCGAGCTGGCTGCAGAGTCGGGCGACGTCGCCGCCGCGGAGCGCGGGTTCCGGGACGCCCTCGCCGAGGATCCGGAGAACGAGGATGCCGGACTGGGGCTCGCCAAGCTGCTGATCGACCGCGGCGAGTTCGTCGAGGCGCGAGCGCTCGTGGCGAAGCATCTGCCTGCGCCCGAGGCCGAGCGCCTGCGTGCGGTACTCGCGGTCCACGACTGGGCGGAGGGAACGGGTGACGGGACGCTGGCCGAGGCGAAGCGGCTCGCGGCGGCCGGCGATTGGGCCGCCGCGCTCCCCGGCATGATCGCAGCGCTTGCCGAGGACCGTGACGGCGCCCGGGAGGCGCTGATCACCTCGTTCGCCGTGCTCGGGGACGAGCACGAGCTGGTGCCCGAGTACCGACGGCGGCTCGCATCGGCGTTGTATTGAGAACGCGGGGGACCACAACGATGGTGCCTGACCTGCACGGCTCGATCCGGGACTGGTGGGATGCGGATGCGCACCACTACGACCGTTCGATCGGCCACGCGATATCGGACCCGGTGGAGGCGGCCGCCTGGAGGGCGGCGCTGCGGCGGTTCCTCCCGGCGCCGCCCTCGCGGGTGTTGGACGTGGGGGCTGGGACCGGCTCGCTCTCCCTGCTCGCGGCCGAGCTTGGTCACGAGGTCACCGCGCTCGACCTCTCCGAGGGGATGCTCGACCGGGCGCGCCGCAAGGCGGAGGAGCGTGGTTCACCGATCTCGTTCGTGGTCGGGGCGGCCGAGGCACCACCGGATGGGCCCTTCGATGCCGTGATCGAGCGACACGTCGCCTGGACGCTTCCGGACCCCGTCGCCGCGTTCACGGCCTGGCGTGCGGTTGCCCCCACCGGTCGCGTCGTCCTGTTCGAAGGTTCGTGGGGGGGTGAAGGTCCGCTCGTCAAGGCAAAGGACGGGATCGTCGCCCTCATCCACCGGATCCGGGGTGACGTCGACGATCACCACGGGCCGTATCCGGAAGGCGTTGTGCGCCACCTCCCGCTGGCGGCGACCACGACGCCGGCGCCGTTCGTCGACGCCGTGCTCGCGGCCGGATGGCGCGCGGTGCAGCTCGAGCGGCTCCTCGACGTCGAATGGGCGGCGGAACAACGGGAGGCATGGCCGCTGGGGCCGCTGACGAGACGTCCCCGCTACGCGATCGTCGCCGAAGCCTGAGCCTCAGGTTCGCCGGCTGATCCAGACATCCGTCCGGTACGCGAACGCCACCTGCTCCGCCGGGACCAGCCGGCGGACGGCGGCGGCCACCCGCTCCCGCTCGTCCGGCGCGAGGGTCGCGATGAAGCTGATCGACGAGACGCGCGCGACGGTCCCTTCACGCGTGGTGTCGTGCACGTACGGGAACGAGGTGAGCTCCGGCGCCGAGAACGCTTCGTTCGCATCGAAGGCGCCTTTCCACCGGAGCGACCGGTGGCTCGGCGCGTCGCCTCGGTAGGGCTCGATCAGCTCGGTGAGCTCTCGGATCCACGGGACCGACTCGTCGCGGACGTTCCACACGAGGGCGATCGGCGCTCCGGGCTGCAGCACGCGGGCCAGCTCGGACAGTGCGCGTTCGCCGTCGAACCAGTGGAACGCTTGCGCCGCCACCGCTGCGTCGACGGCGCCGTCTGCAAGCGGCAGGTCCTCGGCCACGGCGTCGAGGACCTCCACGTCCGGGAGGTTGTGGCTCAGGGATTCGCGCATCGCGGCGAGCGGTTCCACGGCGAGGATGCGCGCCCCCGACGGGGCCAGCAGACGCGTGAGCTTGCCGGTTCCCGCGCCCAGCTCCAGGAGCGTCCGCCCGGGACCCAAGGACAACCGGTCGTCCAGGAACGTGACGGCCGGATCGGGGAACCCGGGGCGTCCCCGCTCGTAATCGGCGACGGCGTGCTCGAAGCCCATGACCGAGGGATGGACGCGAGCGTCAGACGGCATCCGCGACCTGGAACGCCGTGACGATCTCGCCGGGCGCGGGTTCGAACGAGAGATCGAACACCTCGGCCAGGTGGCGTTCGGCGACCGGGAGGATATCGGAGACGCCCACGCGACGACCCAGCTGAGCCGAGAGCGAGGTCTGTCCGTGGTCCGGGAGGCCGCACGCGACGATGCCGCGGAACCACGAGAGGTCGGTCTCGCAGTTGAGGGCGAACCCGTGCAGCGTGACCCGCGCCCGCATCAGGCGAACGCCGATCGCGCAGATCTTGTCGTCGCCGACCCACACCCCGGTCTGTACGTCCGCTCGACGCTCGCTCACGACGCCGACGTCCGCACAGATGCCGATCACCGCCTCCTCCAGCCGCCGGAGGTAGTCGACGGCGTCCGGTCTCGATCCGAGCCCGAGGATCGGATACCCGACGAGCTGACCCGGACCGTGGAACGTGAAGGAGCCTCCGCGGTCGATCATGCGAACGAGCCCGCCGCGAGCTTCGACCTCGTCCGGAGACCACAGCAGCTCGTCGACCGTCGCACGACGCCCTGCCGTGAAGACGGGGGGGTGCTCGAGGAGGATGACCGTGTCCGGGATCTCGTCGGCCAGTCGCCGCTCTGCCAGCCGATGCATCGCCGCGTTCGCGACGTCGTACGGAACGGTTCCGGGTCGGATCAACCAGGCGGGTACGGGCATGCGACGGGCGCCCCTCAGATGCCCAGGTCCTCGGCGAAGTCCCAGGTCTCGAGGTTCTCCTTCACGCGCGCGAGGAACCGGGTGGCAAGCTCGCCGTCGATCACCCGGTGGTCCCACGACATGGAGATGTTGACCATGCTCCTGATCGCGATCGCGTCGTCGATCACCACCGGGCGCTTCACGATCGCGTCGAAGGATAGGATGCCGGCGTTCGGCTGGTTGATGATCGGGACGCTCGCCACGGATCCGTACGGACCGGGGTTCGTGATCGTGAACGTCGCCCCCTGCACCTCGTCGGGCCGGAGCTGGTGCGACCGGGCGCGTGCGGCCAGGTCCGCGATCGCCCTGGCGACGCCGATCGTATTCATGCCGTCGGCGCCCTTGACCACCGGCACGATGAGTCCCGCGTCGTAGCTGACGGCGATCCCCATGTTCACGAACCGGTGACGAACGATGTTGTCGCCGTCCAAGCGTGCATTGACGTCCGGGTACTCCAGCAACGCGTCGACGGTCGCGCGAACGACCATCGGGAGATAGGTGATCTTGACGCCGTAGCGCTCCTCGAACGTGGCCTTGATCCGCTCACGGAGCTTGACCAGGTGATCGACGTTCACCTCCACCATGGTCCAGGCGCGCGCGGACGTCTGGGTGGAGGCGAGCATGTGCTCGGCGATCGCCCGCCGGATATGGGTGACGGGAACGACCTCTTCGCCGATGCCCGCGCTCGGCGCGGGCATCGGCTGCCCCGGCGCCGTGACCGGGGCGGTCGCGCCCGCGGTCGCGGGCGCGACCTGCCCACCCGATGCGATGACCGCCATCACGTCCGCCTTCGTGATCCTGCCGCCGCTCCCGGTCCCCGCGATCTGCGCGAGGTCCAGGTCGTGTTCCTTCGCCAGTCGACGAACGAGGGGCGAGAGGATCTGCGAACGAGGCCCGCGATCGGGCACGGTCGCCACCGCCGCCGCAGCCGGAGCCGCCGGAGCCGCCGCAGCCGGAGCCGCCGGAGCCGCCGGAGCCACTGGAGCCGCCGGAGCCGGAGCCGGAGCCGGAGCCACTGGAGCCGCAGGTGGCGCGGCTGACGATCCCTCTGAGGAGGCGGCGCCCCCTGCCGGCTCACGAGTCGGTTCGGTCGTGG
>DATAEV010000185.1:0-2651 GCA_036257875.1 Actinomycetota bacterium
TCACGACCCGAGCGCGAAGCTCGCCCGCGTCGTCGAGCGAACGGTACGCGCGGAGCAGATCCGGCTCGACCCACGCGTCCTGCCAGCCGGTGATCCCGAGGGCGAACAACCGGTCCTGCGCGACGCGGATCGCGTCCGCCCAACCCCCGACGGACGGGCGCGGCACGACGTCGGACCAGAACGCGTACGCGGCGCCCTCCTGGAGACATCCGGTCGGCGTGCCGTCGGGATCGCGGACGTAGTACCCGTCCCAGGGATCCGGCGTCGAACGATTGATCGCCCCGGCCTCCAGTGCCTTCGTGTTGACCCACGCCGCGTGCGTGTCCGTGTTCATGAGGAAGACGGGCCGGTCGGCGACCACGGCGTCGAGGTCTGCGGCCCTCGGACCGTCCGTCGCCTGGAACACCGGGTTGTACCAACCGCCGCCGACGATCCACGCCAGATCGGGATGCTCGCGCGCGAAGGTCGCGATCCGGTCGAGGCACGCGTCCCTCGTCGCCAGATCGTCGAGGTTCACGTTCAAGAGGATCCGGCCCGCGAACGCCGCGTGAACGTGCGCGTCCTGGAACCCCGGGACGATGCAGGCGCCGCGGACGATCTCGTCCGCGGCGCCGACCCGCTCGCGCACCTCATCCTCGGTGCCGACGGCGACGATCCGGTCTCCCGCGATCGCGACCGCTCTCGCGCGATCGACCGTGGGGACGTCGCCGACGAGCACCAGATCCGCACCGCTCACGGGCGCGGACGCTACCAGCCGACAGGGTGCCGATCAGCGGATCACGATGCTGCCGTGCATCCCGTAGGCGTAGTGACCGGGGAGGTGACACGCGAACTGAAGATGCGGGACGGCGCTCGTCGGGAACGTGTAGGTGGTCTCGGCCGTCGTGCCGGCGGGGACCGACACCTCGCCCGGCTTGGCGCCGTGCGACGGCTCGGTGCCGATCTCGTGGATCATCTGAACGTACCGATCGCCCGCGATGAACTCGTGGGCGATCGGATCCTCGTTGTGGATCACGAAGCGCACGGTCTCCCCCGGATCGACGGCGATGGACGACGCATCGAAGTGGGAGAAGTGGATCGTGATGTCCACCGTGCGCACGGCGGGACCGGCGCTGCTCCAAGCGACCAAAGCACCGACCAGGACGAGCCCGGCCACGATCGCCGCCACCCGAGCGCGGAGCATCATCGAGCTGCCTGGCGTGCGATCCCCCGTCGGCCCGCGACCGCGGCGAACGCCAGCACGGTGAGGGAGAGCACGGCGACCCACGCGACCGGCCACGCCGCGGGAAGGGACGGCGTGACCGGCGCGTACCCGGCCGCGACCGGGTCCGGATGCCCGTACCCACTCGCGTCGATCGCAAGGTCATTGGTCAGCGTGCTCGCCGGGGTGTCGATCTTCAGGTAGGTGAGCCACAGGCCGCTCGAGGGCAGCCAGCCCATCCGTCTGTCGGACCTGAGGTCCGCGAGCAAGCTGGGAGATGCGGCCTCGCTCACCTGCCGCACGATCCCTTGCTGACCGGGGTCGCCGTTCGGCCCCACCGCGTGCGGGAGCATCGCGGGTGCGCGGTCGGTGAGCAGGTAGACGTCGGCCTGGACGAGCTGGGTGGGCTTCAGTCCGAGCGTGAGGATGCGGAGCGGGACCCACGGGTTCGGTGTGGGGATCACGATGTCGACCGGCGTGCCCTCCCCTTGCAGGACCCCTTGCGCCGCTGCGCGCTTCGCGTTGAACCGGACCGCCATGAAGATCGGGCTTCGCTGCGCGTAGAAATCCAGGACCTCCGGGGCGTCGGGCGGGAGGAAGAACCCGTGCTGGGTCGCCCACGTGCCGACGGCGACCGCACCGCCCTTGAGCACCGTGACGTCGAGGGAATCGATCTTCGTCTTCAGGATCACGACGGCGCGTTCAGGGGCGGCCGAGGCGGCGACGACGCCGTCGGTCGCGAAGATCGGCGGGTTCGTCTCCAGGACCAGCCGTTGCAAGGTCCAGCCGCCGCCCTTGATCACCTTCGAGGGGATCCCCGGCAGCGGGATGATCGAGCCCACGTCCCCGCTCGTCTTCCCCGCGTACTCGAACGACGTGATGTAGTGCTCGACACCGTTGTGGTACGCGGCGAGCGTCGTGGTGCGGGTCAGGCTGATGGTGCCGTTGGGCGCCAGGAGGGCGCCGCACGCGAACGCGCTCCCGGCGGGAACGAGCACGAGGGCGGCGGTGATGCCGGCGACCACGAGACGGCGGACGGTGCGTGTTCGGGCCATTGCCTCTCCCCTTCGTTCGAGGATCGCCGTTCGACGGCGTCGGGCGGGAGGAAGAACCCGTGCTGGGTCGCCCACGTGCCGACGGCGACCGCACCGCCCTTGAGCACGGTGACGTCGAGGGAGTCGATCTTCGTCTTCAGGATCACGACGGCGCGTTCAGGGGCGGCCGAAGCGGCGACGACGCCATCGGTCGCGAAGATCGGCGGGTTCGTCTCCAGGACGAGCCGTTGCAAGGTCCAGCCGCCGCCCTTGATCACCTTCGAGGGGATCCCCGGCAGCGGGATGATCGAGCCCACGTCTCCGCTCGTCTTCCCGGCGTACTCGAACGACGTGATGTAGTGCTCGACACCGTTGTGGTACGCGGCGAGCGTCGTGGTGCGGGTCAGGCTGATGGT
>DATAEV010000190.1:0-6472 GCA_036257875.1 Actinomycetota bacterium
TCACGACACCTCCGGGGTGATGTCCCGGAGCTCCGTCACCAGGTGCTGGGAGATGCGACCGTCGTCGCGCAGTCGTCCCTCGAGGTTGTACCAACCGGCCCACTCCGCGAGCGCGACGCTGGTCCGCTCGTCGAACGAACCGTGCGCCGGCCCGTCGTAGCGTCCGACCTTCGCGAGGCGGCGTTGGATCTCGCTCACGAGCTCCCCGGTCGCCTCGAGCGGCGGGTCCGTGCGGACCAGCATCGTGTCGTCCCACACCCCGAACAGGCGCCTGAGCTCCGCCGGCGCGTCCGGATGATCATCCACCCGAAGGTCGATGTAGCGGTCGTTCCGCCCCTCGTACCCGCCCCGGTCCCGAACGACGAGCAACGCCGAGGATTGCCTCCCGCGACGGTCACCGCCCGCGGCGTCCCCCGCCATGAGCGCCGTGAGGAGCCGATCGCAGAGCTCACCGTCGGCCGAGCCGAACGCCCGCGCCATGGCGTCAACGACACCGGCGCTGGCGAGGATGTTGCCTTGCGCCGCGAACCGCTCGCCCGAGACACCGCCCGCCCACTCGACGCATCCTGAGCCCGTGAAGGTCGCCGCCTCGCCGGCGGCGTCCACGAAGCCCACCTGGCGCTCGTCGCGGCCCTCGTCGCCTTCCAGCACGGCGTCGAGGGCTGGTCCCGCCGGCATCCCGCCCGCCATGAGCCGAAGGCCGTCGGGGCCGAAGTCCGTGTTCGCCCAGGCCTGCGTCGCGACGGCGCCGACGCCGGCCTTCGCCCAAGGGACGACGGCGCCGACGCACGGGAACTTCGAAGCTACCGCGACGCCCAGATCGCCGCTCGCCGGATCGAACGCCACGATCGAGAAGGTCATCGCCCACTCCCCCCTCCGCGCCCGCTCGGGCGTCAGCGACGGCCGGCCGGCCGAACCAGTTGGAACGCCGAACGGTACTCCTCCAGGTGTTCCAGCATGTGACCCGCGCCGATCGCGACGGTCTCGAGCGGCTTCTCGGCGACGTGCACCGGAACCTCGCACTCCTGCGCGAGGAGCTGGTCCAGACCCTTGAGGAGGCTCCCGCCCCCCGTGAGGAACATGCCGGTCTCGAGGACGTCGTGCGTGAGCTCAGGGGGCGCCTCGCCGAGCGTCCGGCGCGCGCCGTCCACGATCTGCCGGACGGGCTCCGCCATCGCCTGGCGGACCTCGTCCTCGGTGATCTTGACCTCGACCGTGTTCCCCGTGGCGAGTTCCCGGCCGATCACGAGCGCGGCGCGCCCGCTCGCGGACGGGAACGCGGAGCCGATCGCGATCTTGATCTCCTCGGCGGCCTTCTCCCCGATCGCCACCCCGCACGTGGAACGCAGATGCTCCTGGATCGCTGCGTCGAGGTCGAACCCGCCGCAGCGCACGCCGTGGCCCGACACCACGCCTCCCATCGAGACGACAGCCATCTCCGAGCGCGCCCCGCCGATATCGACGATCAGATGCCCGATCGGCTCGTGGATCGGCAGACCGGCACCGATCGCCGCCGCGAGCGCCTCCTCGACGAGGGTCACCTGCTTCCCTCCGCTGGACGTCACGGCCTCTTCGACGGCGCGCTTCTCGACCTCCGAGCTCTCCGACGGGATGCAGATCAAGACGCGCGGCTTCGGGAACCGTCCCGGCGCCACGCGGCGGAGCACGGAAGCGAGGTAGCGCTGGGTCATCTCGAACTCCGTGACCGTGCCTTCGCGGAGCGGTCGCACGGCGACGACGTTGCCCGAATCACCGCCGATCAGATCCCAGGCAGCCTCACCAGTCGCGATGACGGCGCCGGTGTTCGCGTGCAGCGCCACCACCGTCGGCTCGTCGAAGACGATCCCCTCGCCCTGTCGGTAGACGACCGTGTTCGCCGTTCCCAGGTCGATCGCGAGGTCCCGCCCCATCAGGACCCCATGATCCAGTGGCCTTCACCCGTCGCCAGCAGCTCCTTCTTCCAGATCGGAACGTCGTGCTTCAGCTGTTCGATCCCTTCCCGGCACGCGTCGAATGCCTCCGCGCGATGCGCGGAGGAGACGGCGACGACCACGCTCGCCTCGCCGACGCCGAGATCACCGATACGATGGAGCAGAGCCACCTTCCGGACGGGCCAGCGGGCGCGGAGATCGTCGGCGATCTCGCGGAGCCGATCGACCGCGATCTCGTTCCACGATTCGTATGTGAGGCCGGTCACGACGTCGCCGTTGGCGTCGGCATCGCGGACCGTGCCGACGAAGATGCACGATCCTCCCGACGAAGGATCCCTTATGAACGCGAGCGCTTCGTCGACCGACAGCGGCTCGGCGGCGACACGCACGAGCGTCTGGTCGTCGGACACGACGCCCATCGTAGCGCGAGGGAGGTCGTAGTCTGGCCGACGTGAGCGACGCACTCGGCTTCCCCTTCGGGATGGATCCGGACGCCCTTCGGGACGCGCCCTTGTTCCGTGAGCTGCAGCGGGTGATGGCCTCCTCGTCGGGGCCGATCAACTGGGAGCTCGCGCGACAGGTAGGCGTCGCCACCGCGCTCGAGGAGGGTCCCGATCCCGAGCCGACCGACGAGGATCGGCGGATGCTCGACGAGGCGGTCCGCGTGGCGGAACTGCAGGTCGCGGGGTTCACCGGGTTGGAGCTCCCGGGCGACATCGTGCACGTCCAGCCGGTCCGCCGCGCCGAGTGGGTCGGCGCGAGTGCGACGAGCCTCCGCTCCTTGCTCGAGCCGGCGGCCCAGCGGATGGGGGAAGCGCTCGAGACGGCGATGCGCGAACAGATGCCGGACGACGTGGGCCCGATGGCTGGCATGTTCACGCAGCTCGGGCCGCTGCTGCAGGGAACGCAGGTCGGACAGGTCCTGGGGTTCCTGGCCACGCGCGTGCTCGGCCAGTACGACGTCGCGGTCCCTCGTCAAGCAGGCGCGGGGGCGCTGTTGTTCGTGATCTCCAACATCGCGCGCTTCGAGCATGACTGGTCGCTCGACCCGACCGAGTTCCGCACCTCGGTCGCCATCCACGAGGTCACCCATCGGCTCGAGTTCGCGCGGCCCTGGACGTCCACGCATTTCGTCTCGCTCGTGGACGATTTCCTCTCGACGCTCACGGTGGACGTGGGCGCGATCCAGGAACGGCTCTCGTCCCTCGACCCGACCGACACGGAGGCCGTGGAACGGGCGCTCGGCGGGGAGGGGGGCGACGCGCTGTTCGGTGCCGTGCTCGACGATGAGCAACGGTTGAAGCTCGGCAGGATCCAGGCGTTCATGGCCGCGGCCGAGGGCTACGCCGACCACGTGATGCACGCCCTAGGCGCACGGCTCCTCGCCACGCACGCGATGATCGAAGAGGCGATGCATCGGCACCGCGAGGATGAATCGACGGATCCGGTGTTCGAGCGGCTGCTCGGGATCGACATGAAGCGGGAGCAGTACGTGGCAGGACGACGGTTCTGCGACCTCGTCGTCGATCTGATGGATGAGGCGACGCTCGCGCGCATGTGGGCGTCGGCCGAAGCCCTCCCGTCGCTGCCGGAGATCGAGGAGCCTCGCTTGTGGCTCGCGAGGACGGTCTAACAACCTCGGAGCGGTATCCTGCCCCCCGATGGACACCGTGGGGGAGCTCGTCGCGGCAGCGATCGTGGACGAGCGCGTCTGGCAGACCCAAGGGGAGTCCTCGCCCGACGGCATCTACCTGACGGGGCAACCGGGTCCGGCGCTGTCGTTCGTGATCTTCCGAGCTTGGAAGGTGGGCGTCGGGATCGTGCAGGAGGAGGTGCGCCTCTACGGTCCGTCCGGACGCATGATCTGGCGGTGGGGACCCGAGTACCGCCGGATGCGGGGGATGTTCGACCTGACGACGGAAGTCGACGTCGTGAACGACGCCGTTTTCGACGAGACGGGGACGTACGTGGCCTCGTTCATCATCGACGACCAGGTCGTCGGTGAGATCGAGCTCCCTGTGTACGTCCAGGCCGCACCGACGAAGCTGCCGAAGGAGATCGAGGACGCGGTCCGCAAGTCGGACGTGATCTGGGTCGGTGCGGACGTGTTCGGGCGTCGAAGGATGATCCCGGCGTGGTTCGTCTACAAGAACGGGCGGATCTTCGTTCTGTCGCAGAAGCAGCCGGGCCCGCAGGAGCAGACGGTCCCCGGCGTTGGCGGGACGAAGGAGTTCATCGTGGTGACCCGCCGGAAGGGCCGCGACACGGCGGCCCAGGAGTTCACTGCCGCGCCACGCTTGCTTGAGGGTGCGGAGTGGGAGGAGGCGGCGAAGGCGTTGGCGGACAAGCGGAAGTCCCGAGGCGGCGCTCCTGCCGAGTCGATCGGCCGGTGGCGCGGGAGCTGTGACATCCTCGAGCTCACGCCGAACGTTCCAGCGTTCGTCTGACGTCGCCCCAGTCGCGCGTGTCAACCCCTTGCGGTCGGTCGGGGGTCGCCGCGCTGGCAGATGCCAACAGGTTCACGACAACGAAGGCCGTCGCAGTCGTGAAGATGTTGACGCGTTCCGCCGACGGGACCTGATGAGCTCGGTAACCGCTTTGCGTCCCGACGCCGATGTCAGACCCTCGCGGTATGAACGACCGCCATGTGCGACGTCGACGACATCACCAGCGCGAGCGGGTGGGACGTCATGGTCGAAGCCAGGCGCGTTCAACACCGCTTCGAGGTCGCCATGGATCAGTGTCTCGAAGCGTTCGGCATCTCCTATGCCCAGTACCGAGCACTCGTCGTTCTGCTTGACCAGAACGATATGCACATCTCGGAACTCGCGCGGCGTCTGCGTGTGACGCGACAGGCGGCGCTGGCCATCGCGACGAAGCTCGCCCGGTCCGGTCTCGTCACTTGCGAGCGTGGATCGCATGCCACCTTCCTCGTCGTGACACCGCATGCACGCGCGCACATCGCCCGTCTCCACGAGTTCGCCGACATGCCCGACGTACTCGAGAAGGCCTTGACGGACACCGAGCGCGGCCGTCTGGTCGCCCTCCTGCGGAAAGCCGACCGATCCCTCACCCCTCCGCGCCGGCCCACCTGGTGGCTCGACGACTGAGCGGCCCCTAGCGGTTCATCGGGCGGCCGAGCGCCTCGGCGATCGCCGCGAGCTGCTCTCCGAGCTGGATGACCTCTTCCGGCAGGAGCGCCTGAGCCCCGTCCACCATCGCCTGCTCGGGGTTCGCATGCACGTCGACCATGACCCCGTCCGCCCCGGCGGCGAGCGAGGCACGTGCCATGGCCGCCACGAGGTGACGTTTCCCCACGGCGTGCGACGGGTCGACGATCACCGGCAGGTGCGACTCGTGCTGCGCGACGGCCATACCGCCCAGGTCGAGGGTGTTGCGGGTCGACGGCTCGAACGTCCGGATCCCGCGTTCGCACAGGATGATCTCCGAGTTGCCGCGTTGCGCGACGTACTCGGCCGCCTGCAGCCACTCCTCGACGGTCATCGCGAGACCTCGCTTCAACATCACGGGCTTGTTGGCGAGCCCGACCTCTTTCAGCAGCTCGAAGTTCTGAGCGTTGCGGGTCCCGACCCGGATGCAATCGGCGACGTCCGCGACGTGCGCGACCTGCGACACGTCGACGACCTCGATCACGACCGGGAGGCCGAACTCGCGACGCGCCTCCTGCAGGATCTCGATCCCCCGCTCCCCGAGTCCCTGGAACGAGTACGGCGACGTCCGAGGCTTGTAGACGTCGCCGCGGACGATGGTGGCACCGGCGTCCTTCGCCGCCCGGATCGCGCGCATCGTCTGCTCGGGGTTCTCGACCGCGCAGGGGCCGGCGATCAGCGTGAAGCTGTCCCGGCCGACCGGGACCGTGCCGACCTTGACGACGGTGGTCTCCGGATGCAGGTCGCGGGAGACCATCTTGTACGGCTTCCCGATCTGGATCACGTGATCGACGCCCTGCATCTGACGCCAATCGATCGCTTTGAAACGCTCGGTGTCGCCGACGAGGCCGATGATCGTGTGCACGGTGCCGCGGGAGACGAAGGCCTCGCCGCCGTTCGCGCGTACGCGCTCCGCGACGGCCTCGATGTCGGCGTCCGTCGCCTCCGGTGTCATCACGACGACCATGCGGTCGAACCTCCTCGTCCGCCCCGGTCGAACGGCCCGGGGAAGTCGAAACCCCGGGCGTCCGGCCCGGGGTCGCTCGCTGCTCGGTGGCCGCTGGCGACTACGCCGGGTCGTGCCCGCCGTAGAAGAACCAGAAGCCGACGCACCGCTGCATCTCGGGCAGATGGTGGCAGACGGCGGGCGCGGGTGGCAAGCCACCCGCGCCCGCCCTCGCTAGCATGCGCCGGTGACCCTCACGGTCGTGGATCATCCGCTCGCCGCCGACCTCCTGGCCCGGCTCCGGGACGAACGGACCCCTCCGGACCTGTTCCGGACGCTCACGCGGCGACTGGGCTGGCTGCTCGTCCTGGAGGCGACCCGTGACCTCGCGACCGAGCCGATCGACGTCCCCACCCCCCTCGAGA
>DATAEV010000192.1:0-2632 GCA_036257875.1 Actinomycetota bacterium
TGTCCCCGCAGGAGGAACGGATCCTGGCGCTGATCGCGGACGGGCGGACGAACAGAGAGGTTGGCGAGGAGCTGCAGCTGGCCGAGAAGACGGTGAAGAACTACGTCTCCTCGATCCTCTCGAAGCTCGAGGTGGCTCGGCGTGCGGAGGCGGCCGCGTACCTCGCACGGCACACGACGACCCCCGGTTCGGTCGAGTAGCCGATCTCACTCGCCGCGGAGCACGAAGCCGTCTGCCTCAGGAGCTCCTCGTACGGCCGCAACAACATCGTTCGCGTCGGGACGATCGCCCAGGCCGACGACGTGGCCTCCCATGAACGGGTCGAGCCAGCCCACGGCACCGAGGAGGATCAGCGTCCGTCCGCGACCCACATAGAGCTCGACCAGCGCATCGGCGGACGTACCGACCCCGTATTCATCACCGGCCAACCATGGATCGAGCACGACCACGTCGGTTCGCTCGACCAGCGGGCAGTAGCCTTCGCGCCCTCCGATGCACGCGTATTCAGGCGCCGTGGGACCTGGGCACGTGATCACCTCGTAGCCGGCGTTCTCGAGGGCCCGCCCCAGGCGTTCCGACTCAGCGTGATCCGACTCGACCAGCAGGACCGTTCCCTCGTCGGGCATCGCACACCCTCCTCTGTCTCTTGATCGTCAGCCGGTCGTGACGACGGGCGCCGACCGCTCGGCCACCTGCTCGGCCCAACGACGCGCGCGCTCAACCTCTCCCGGCACGAGAGGCCCCTTCGTGCCGGTCACGTAGAAGCTCTCCGCCGCGGCGACGACTCGAAACCCGAGACGACGGAGACGTTTCTCTGCGCCTCGCGCGGCGGAACCTGGCACCCGCGGCTTGTCGATGCGCGTGTCGAAGGCCGCGGCGCGGACGCCGGATCGCGGCCGTTCCGCGGCCTCGAGCCAATCACGGACACCACCAGCAGGAGAGACGAGAGGTTCGTCCGCTTGCGTCGCCGCATCCGCGCGGGTCCTCGGACGGGTGAGCCCGAATGCGTGGGTCGGCCCACCCGCCACGACGAGCGACACATCGTCGGGGATGCGGGTCGGCGCGAGGCTCACTTCGGTGAGATCCGTCACGAACCGCGAGGCGAGGCCCTCGGCCACCGCCTCCGCGATCATCCTCGTGTTGCCGAACATCGATTCGAAGATCACGAGCGCCCGGTCCATGGCTCACTCCTTCCCGCGACGATCGCGCCTCCGAACAGAACCGCGCATGCCAGCAGGAACCCGGTCGCGACCACGATCCCCTCCGGGGGGAACGCCTTCGCGCCGGCCACGTCGGCGTTCGCCTGGAACACCCCTGCGACCAACAGGTTGACCTGGTACAGCGCGCCCATCACCGTCATGACGACCCCGAAGACGACGCCGATCGCCCTCCGGCGCCACAGGAGCACCCCCGCCACCACGAGCGCGGGCACGAGCAGCGACAGATCGATCGCGAACACGAGGTGGATGCCGTCTGCAGGGATGTCGGCCATCAGCTCCCCGGTGACCGCGACGCGGATCGCCAGGAAGACCCACAGCCCGCCGAGGATCGACCCAACGAGCACGAGGAACCCGCCGACCCATCTCGCCGCCCGCCCGACCCGGAACGCCGCAGCAACCGCCCGCACGTCCAGGCTTGCCACCGCCAGCGCCATGGCCCAGATCGAGAGCGTTAGCGATGCGATGTGCAAGAGGAAGAGATCATTGAACTCGGCGCCGAAGACGTAGTACGCGTAGTTGTAGATCCCGTAGGCGAGCGCGCCGATCCAGGCCGCTCGTGCAGGCAGCGATCCGCGGATCGACTGGATCAACGACCACGCGAGGACGGGAGCCGCCAGCAACAGCGTCGTGAGGTCCCCTCCTCGCAGTGCCTCCCTTGCCCAAGGCCCGTCCTGGTAGAGCCCATCGATGAAGAGCCCAGCCGCGGACGCAACGACCATGACGAACGCGACCGCAGCCGACAGTGCATACGCGATGCGTCGGGTACGCGGGTCAACCACCCGACCACCCTCTCCGGGCGCCACGCTGCTCAGATCCGCGATCCAGGCTTCTCTCGCTGCTGCCGTTGACATCATTCCAACTCCTCGTGTCTTCCTGGGACCATCCTGGACGCTCGGAGTTCCCGCGAGCAGGGACCAACGACCCGAGACGTATGGGCCCACCGACGCGGCTGCAGACTGGGTGCCCGCGGGGCTGGCGCGGCGGCACGAGTGACCCGGCGCTGCGCATGACGTTCGTGCGGATGACCGGCCCGGAGCCGCCCTCATCCTTTTGCGTCGGGTTAACCGACCCTTCGCCAGCTCCTTCATCCGCGTTCCCTACCGTGCTCACACAGGCCGAGGAGGAGGAGGACGTCATGACGAAGCGATCTGCACTGATGATGGCGGGGGGGTTGGCCCTGTCCCTGCTCGTGGGAGTCGTAGCGATGTCGCTGATGGTGGGCGGCACGTCGGTCGCGAACGCCGGCCGACAGCACGAGCCGATCGTGAAGCATCAGATCGAGACGGTCACCGTTCACCGCAAGGCGAACACACCGCCAACCGGCGGCGTCCGAGTGATCCACCTGTCCCCAAGCTCGGCGAGCGGCTCGGTCGTGAGCGCCGGCTCATCCGACGACAGCTTCGAGAGCGAAG
>DATAEV010000195.1:0-1558 GCA_036257875.1 Actinomycetota bacterium
CACGAGGCGCACAAGATCTCAGAGATGCGGTTGGTCTACGAGGAGGACATCGCCGGGAAGCCGTGCGTCATGGTCGACGACATGATCGACACGGCCGGGACGTTGGTGGAAGGCGTCAAGGTGCTCGCGGCGATGGGCGCGGGACCGATCTACACGGGCGCGACGCACGCGATCTTCAGCGGCAAGGCCCGGCAGAACCTCGAGGAGGCTCCGATCGAGCAGGTGATCGTGACGAACACCGTTCCGATCCCCGAAGAGAAGCAGTTCGACAAGCTTCGGGTCCTGTCGATCGCGCCGCTGATCGCGAGCGCGCTCCGCGCCGTCTTCGAGGACACGAGCGTGTCCGAGATCTTCGGCGGCGCGAACCAGGTCTAGGCGAAGAGCTGACGGCCGCTCGCATCGAAGAACTCGAACGTCGCTTCCGCGACGGGCGCGGGTGCATCGGTTGACCACAAGAAGAATCGGAAGCGGTCGAACGGCGACGGACCCGCGGTCGTCGACGCTTGGTTCCCACTTCCGTCGGGCCACGCGACCTTCACGGTGCGGACGTCGGGTCCGGTGATGCCGAACACCACCACGGCGGAGTTCGCCGGATCGATGCGGAACGCCCCAACCATCGGTTCGTCGTTCGGGGCTGGCGTAGGGTGGTCGCAGAAGGCGTCTCCGGATGGCTGAACGCCGACGCAGAAACCGCCCTCGTTGACCCACGCGAACAGCGTGATTGTCCGTCCCTGCTCCCTGAACGAACTCACCTCGACGGCGGCCGATGGGAACGACGAAGGCTCGCTCGGTGACGGGGTCGCCGCTGTCGTCGGGGTTGCGGTGGTCGGCGTGATGGCGCTTGCGAGGTGGCTCACGGACGGGCCCCTCAGCTGTCCGATCGCGACGCCGAGGAGCATCGATGCGACTACGGTGCCGACGGTCCCAGCCACCACGATGCCTCGCTGGCGTAGCCGCGCGCGGCGAAGAACCTTCGTCGGCGCCAGCGGGGCCGTGTCGATGGATCCAGCTTTCTCCCGGAACAGTGCCCCAAGATCGCGTTCGAGGTCGTTCATCGGTCGCTCCCTTCGACGAGTACCGCGCGCAAGGCATCCGACCCGCGCGCGATGAGAGACTTCACGGCGGCGACGCTGCACCGCAGCGCCGCCGCCGTATCACGCTCGGAGAGGTCTTCGTAGTACCGCAGCACCAGCGCCGCTCGCTGGCGAGCCGGGAGCGTCGCGAGCGCTCGCCACAGGTCCTCGCGAGCGCCGACGTCGGGCATCGAGGCCGTCACGACCGCGATGCTTTGACCCTCGCGAAGAAGCCACCGCCGTTCGACGTAGCGATGGCGGATCCCGGACGTGTGGAGGTTGACGATCGTCCGACGGAGGTACGAGTCGAAGGCTTCGCGCGCCCGCAGATGCCCGAACCGTCCCAGACAGCGGACGAACGCTTCGTGCGCGAGGTCTTCGGCCTGCTGGAGGTCGCCCGTCAAGAGGTAGGCGAGGCGGATCCCCGAGGGCACGTAACGCGAGTACAGCTCGGCCATCGCGGTCGGCTCCGGCTCTGCCATGCT
>DATAEV010000199.1:0-5591 GCA_036257875.1 Actinomycetota bacterium
GTTGCCTGGGACCACTTTCGTGCCAAAGATCCCGCTTGCCACGCCCGGTCGTGGGGCGAGATACCGCGGCACGGAAACCGCGGGGCCGAGCGCCAAGCGAGGAGACTCACTTGCGCCGAGAGGCACGAGCGAGTTTCGCGAGGTGTCTCGGCCCCGCGGTGCGTGTTCGGTCACCGTCGCGGTCTGTGCGAGTGTTCGCGTGTCCTTGAGCCGACCGGGACGCGATCGCCTCGCAGCTGCTGCGTTACCGGGACGAGAACGCGCAGCGCTGGGCCGACATCATCGACTTCCTGACGATGCACCCGGGAGCGCCTGTTGGCGGAGATCGATGCAGGATAAGCGCCCATACGCACGCGAGGCGCAGAATTCCAGGGGAGAACCTCCACGAATGCCGTGCCTCGGGCGTCCATAGAGCACATGGAAAGACCATCGAACCTCACGCCGGATGTGGACGCGAAGGCGACAACCGGATCGCTGACCTTCGAGGACCTTTTCGCCGACCAGCATGAGCGGCTCCAAGGTGATCTGGAACGCGACCGCCTCCACCACTTACCAGATCATGGCAAGCACCTGTTGTGGAGGCGGCAGCAGCGGCGGGCAACTCGTCTTCACGGTCGACAGGAGCGCCCCGCCGTTCTCGATCGACGACGTGACGATCTCCGGAGGAAAGGTGGCGCCGAAGACAGGGCAGGCCGTGATCTCGGGCAGCATCACGTGCTCGAACGGCCCTGGTTTCGTGGAGCTGGATATCTTCGTCTCCCAGCGCATCGGACGAGCGATCGTCCACGCGGACGGCTTCGACGAGTTCGAATGTTCTGGAACGCAACCCTGGAGCATCACCGTGCAGCCGTCTGACGGGCTCCTCGTGAGTGGTAGGGCTCACGTTGAAGCCGACGCGTTTGGTCCCAACGATTCGTTCTTCTTCACGGAGGCGACGGTGCGGCTTCGAGGCCGCTGAACCTGGCGAGACCCATATCTGCTGGGGCTAGACCGTCTGAAGAGGCGGCCTAGCCCCCAGCCGATTCCACCATTCATGACTTCGCGCACAGCGCTCGCTGCTAATCTGTGTCTACGCAGTTCAGCACACCGTTCAACTCTGGATCGCTGGCAGCCATGTGGTCGGGGGTTCGGATCCCCCTTGATCCACGGCCGCGCTTGTCATCGCGAGAAGAAGGGCACGACACAGGTCCGCAACAGGCGCCAGCGTTCGACTTCCTTCGTGGCGGGTAAGGGAGCTGCGAGGAGGACGACCTTCGTCCATCGGTATACAGACGGGTGAAAGAGCCTTTCGGGATGTGGAACGACAAGAGACGAGACCGGGTGTTCTGGGGTGCTGCGGGTTTGGCGGTTGGCCTCTTCATCTGGGTGTATTCCCACTCCTCGAACGGAGAAGGAGATTTCGCGGACTCGCCACCCTCGTTGGCTCCGTCCGCCGCCATCCAGGTTGCCTCGCCATCGCCGGTCTCTGAGATGCCGGCGCTCTCCCCTTCACCGTCGAGCCCCAGTACGTCCCATGCAGCAAGCGTGATCCTGCCGGAGACGTTCGGGCGCGAGGTCGCTTTCGAGTCGCCAGCTCCGCCTCCTCCTCCCTCTGGTTCGTCCCCGAGCGCCAGTGCGTCGAGCCCGAAACCCACTCAGAAGCCCTCGCCGAGCCCCTCGCGTTCACCATCTCCATCGCCCTCACCCAGTCCGTCACCATCACCGAGCCCTTCACCATCTCCTTCGCCCAGCCCCACTGATCCGCCCAGCTCGGATGGACTTCGCACGTAGCCCGAGGCGGGATGGGAGGACGCTGCCATGGAAAGAGCCACGAGCTCATCGGCGTGGAAGCGTGCCTACGAATTGGCGTTCGCCGATGCGCGGAAGCTCCCGATCCTGGTGCGGCTGACCCCGCTGACGCTTCCCTACGTCACGTACAAGCAGCTCCGTTACCTGCCCGCGGTAGCTGCCTGGCGGAACGGCTAGCCGGCACATGGCCGACCGCTGGCGTCGTTGAGCCGACTCGCTCGCATCGCCGCTAACACGCTCAGCAGGTAACCGGCAACCTCTCCTCGGCTTACGTTCCCCGAGGATCCACGCCCTCTCAGGTACGCCGCGTGACGGACGCGCTACCGGGGGTTACAGCCCAAAGATTCGGATATCGGGGCAGAGCCAGGAGCCCCCCGCCGGCTCCCTCTTGGCTCCGTGGAAAGGACACCATGACGACCCCACATCGAGCACGCGAGGGACAGATCAGACCTCGGGAGGTATCCATGCGAAAGGCATCGCGCACCATCGCGGTCGCGCTCGCGGCCGCACTGCTGTCGACGCTTGCAGTGAGCGCCTCCGCCTCCACACCGGGAGCGGACCGTCGACTCACGCATGACGCGAGTGACCCTGGTTACGTGACGTCGTATCTGATCGCTACGGGCGACGCCAGCTACGAAGCTCAGGACGCGACGATCCAAGAGTGCTCGCAGTCGAAAGGTCGGCAGAACGAGCCGGCGATCAGCGTTGACCCGCGGAACACCGGCGTGATCCTCGGTTCGTCGAACGACTACTGCGGTGTCTACAACGACGGCGCCGACACCGAGGGAGCCCCGATCCCATCCGGACCGATCTGGCTCGGGTACTACCGGTCGGAGAACGCCGGCACGTCGTTCACGAGCTCGCTCGTTCCGGGGTATCCAGGCGACCCGACGCCCTTCGCCAGCCGGGCACACATCCGTACCGCATCTTCTGGTGACCCAGTGATCGCGTGGGACAACTTCGGCAACGCCTATTTCGGATCCGAGAGCAGCGACGACCCCGCCGGATCGCTGAAGACGTTCGGCGATGTCTGGGTCGGCCGCTATCGCAACCCGGACGCTCCAACCGCTTCGGGCTTCACGACGCTGAACGACGGCAAGGAGTTCGTGTATAGCAACGTCGTCGCGAAGGGATCATCGGCTCCGAATCTCCTCGGGAAGTTCAACGACAAGACGGCGATCGAGGCCGACCGCAGCGGCGCATGTCCGGGGCTGGACGGGACAGGCAACGTGTACTTCGCGAACTCCCGGTTCTTCGGGAACCGGGGAGGGTCCTCGATCTACTTCTCCCGTTCGACCGACCAGGCTCGGACCTGGTCGCACCCGATGAACCTTTCGCCCGCGGGGCGGAACGTGCAGTTCGCCGATATCGCGATCACGGGCAACGGTCACGTCTACGTGGTCTGGGTCTCCGATGACACGATCGCGTACGTGCGATCGACGGACTGCGGGGCAACGTTCTCGCCGCAGCGGACGTTGGTGGGGTTCATCCCCAACTCCGCATCGGACGTATCGGAGCCACAGGGTAGCCGCGGTACGAGCCCGGCCGATCAGGAGCCCGGTAGCGAAGAGGCAGGCACGGAACAGGGCGACGCACGCGACTGCGGCAGCCTCTACGACCACTGCCAGTCGGGGTACACGTTCTTCCGTCGGGACACGCAGGTGCGCGCTTCCGCAGATCAGCAAGGGAACAACGAGTTCGTCTATCTGGTCTACGACGCGAGCATCCCCGACACCGTGACCGCCGCGGACAGTACGTACTCAACCGTGCCCGGAGACCAGGTGGGGCAAGCGGGGATCTACTTCGTGCGCATGAACGGGAACACGGGAGCGCACACGTCCCCGACGTTGATCGATCCGAGCGATCACACGAACGGCGTGGGACACCAGATCTTCCCGGACATCAACGTGGACCAAGGCTCGATGCACGCGATCTGGTGGGACAGCCGGAACGATCCGGCCTACGACGTCCACCGTCCGATCGGCAACGACGCCGGCGGACACGTGTATCGGTCGCTCGACGCGTTCGGGGCGAGCGCTGCCGTGAGCGCCAACCCATCCTGGACGATCGCCCGACTGTCGGACGTGACGACCGCGCCTAACTACGAGCAGTTCGACGCGCGCGCTGTGCCCTTCGCCGGCGACTACCTTTACATCTCGTCGGTGGGCAGCTTCTCCTACGGCGTGTGGACCGACTGGCGCGATACCCGGGGAGCGGTGGCGGGTCACGATGACCTCCGCGAGGCGATGAACCCGGACGAGGACGACACCGGCACGCCCGCATACCCGGGCTCGGTGCCCGCAGACGTGTACCAATGTCGGCATCTCACGGCGTCAGGCGATGTATCGGGGGACACCTGCCCGCGCGCCGGCGGCTTGGACCAGAACATCTACGGGGATCTGACGCCGTAGCAGCGCAACGAGGGAGGGGGAGGGGCGGCCGGAACGGTCGCCCCTTCCCGCGCTCGGCGGTCACGGAGGCGCCGGTGGTCCCACCGGCAGGAGAGCGGGCGGGCGGGACCGTCTCCGCAGCGCCGGGATCGGGACGTACGAACTGCCGTCGGGCTTGCGCCAATCGATCGAGCCGTCGTCCCCGCGCTGCAGCGACCATCCGTGCTCGTGGACCAGCTTGTGATGGAAGAAGCACACCAGTACGAGGTTGTCCAGATCGGTGGAGCCGCCTTCTTTCCACCACACGACGTGGTGGGCCTGCGTGAACCTGCGCGCCCCGCAGCCGGGGAACCGGCACTCGACGTCTCGGTAGCGGAGCTGACGCATCATGGCCGGCGTCGGATCCCGAGTCAGTCGTCCGAGTCGAACCGGTTCGCCGTCTCCGTCCTCCAGCACCGTCTGCACCCGCGCGTCACAGAGCAAGCGGCGTGCGGTCTCCGGGTGGATCCATCCGCCGCCTTCGACTTCGGCAGCGCCCTCGGTTCCGACCAGGTCGCCGAGCTGAGCGTGAACGACGACGGTTGCACGATCCGGGTCGGCGTCGATCGCGATCCGATTAGAGCACACGGCAACGAGTGCGTCGGCTCTGCGAGCCGGGCCGAAGGCGGCGTCATCCTCACCCGGCATCAGGGGGATCGAGTCACTCATTCGTTGGAGCGCGCGGGCCACGATCGCTCCCTGGGACGTGGGCAGTTCCGCCTCGAGGCCGAAGCGGTTCCCGTCGTCCAACCACCACCAGTTGAGGAACCGAGCATGCTCGGCGTCGCGAACGTCCTCGATCGTTCTGCGGACCTCCAGATCCGCCCGCCGTCGAACGGCCGCGGTCGAGACGTATCTGGCCCATGAGACCAAGCTGGCCTCCGACTCGAAGGTTGCGAACCGGGCAAGCTCGACGACCTTGTCGATGCCGAGCTCTCCTGAGGAGAGAGCCCGAGCCAGATCGGTCAGGTGCTCGAGCGCACGGCCTGCGGCGATCCATCGCCGCGCCTTCCATTGGGAGATCCCCTGACGCATCGCGAGCCAATGAGCCATATCGCGCGCTCCCGAGCCACGCCACAGCTCGCGGCGGTCAACCTCGGCGATGAAGCCGAGGAGCTCACGCTGGATCCTGGAAGCTTGCTGATGCGACTCATCGACCGCATCGATCAGGTCGACGTCGCTGTATCTGTCTGTTGGGGGCACCGCGACCTCGTTCGGTCACGGGGGAGGAGACCGGCAACTCTATCGAACATACGTTCGATAGTCAAGCCTTCGCGAGCAGATCCTTTGGCGCCGGCGGGCCGACGCGAGGCTGATAGACGAGAATCGAAAACTCGCACCATTCGCTCGAACGTCCTGCGACGCCGGCGATCA
>DATAEV010000158.1:0-10882 GCA_036257875.1 Actinomycetota bacterium
CTCGTGACCTCGACGCGCTTCATGAACGAGTCGGGCCCGTCCTATGCCGGCCTGGCGAAGAAGCACGACGTCCCGCCCGAGCGGATCGTCGCCGTGCATGACGAGCTCGAGATCCCGCCGGGCGAGCTCCACGTGAAGCTCGGCGGCGGCAGCGGCGGGCACAACGGTCTCAAGTCGCTGACCCAGGCGCTCCGGACGCCCGAGTACCACCGCGTCCGCGTCGGGATCGGCCGGCCCCCCGGGAGGCAGGACCCCGCCGACTACGTCCTCGAGCCGATCGGGAAGCGCGTCGAAGCGGACATCGCTTCGTGGGTGGACCGGGCGGCCGACGCCGTCCGATCGTTGATCCGCGACGGGCTCCCCGCGACCCAGGACCGTTTCAATCGCGGTGCGGGTCGCGCCTGAGCCGAAGGTCCTACAGAGACCCGGGTAGCGGGTCAGTCGGAAACACGACCGACGGCCGATGTGGGGACGCTCGTGCTTCGTCGATGCTCAAGCGGCACTGGAAGGAGGTGAGCGGATGCGAGCGAAGATCAACTGGCGACATCTGCTCGTGACCGGAGCCACGTTGGCCGCGCTGCTGCTCGCAGCCGGCGCCCGGTGGAAGCCGTACTAGGCGACGGGTGCAGAAGGAGAGGACACATGCGCAAGATCATGTATGCGCTCGCGAGCCTGGCCGCGGTAGCGATGGCGGTCGGCGCGGGCTGGAAGCCGTACTGAGCCGACGAACCGACGATGCGAGGCGCCCCCGGCGAAGCCCGGGGGCGCCTCGCGTCGTGGGCCCATCGGCCTAGGAAGGTGATCCATCACCACCGATGACACGGCCGATGTGAACAGCGGCCGGTCGCCCGATGGCGTCGTTGGGGCGAACGGGGCATCCTCGCGGGACCGAAAGAGAAGACGGAGACGGGCAGATGCGCAAACACGACTGGCGGTACGTGTTCATCACCGGCGCAACGCTCGCGGCCTTGCTGCTCGCAGCGGGAGCGCGTTGGAAGCCCTGGTGACCTCGCTCGTGGACACACCCTCGTAGCGAGAAGGACCGGAAGGAGAGGATCGGTGCTTCGAAGGATCGCTCGTGCCATCGCGAGCCTGACCGCGATCGCGCTCTCGGTCGGCGCCGGATGGAAGCCGAACTGAAGCTGATCGATCGGGCGGACGCCGGCCGATCCGCCCGGCGAGAGGCACGGCTCCAGTTCCCTATGCTGGCTCCGATACCGATGCTATGAAGCTGATCGTCGGCACCCTCATCATCGCGATCGCCGTCGGATACCTCGCGGGCGGACGACTCTCCAACCTCGCCAACCTCCAGATCCGTTGGGCACCGCTCGCGCTCATCGGCTTCGTGATGCAGCTGATCAACCCGCCCGGCCATTGGCCGTTGGCGGTGTTGTTCGGTTCGTTCGTGCTGTTATCGATCTTCGCGTTCGTGAACCGGCACGTGGTCGGATTCTGGCTCATCCTGGTCGGCGTCGGGCTCAACTTCCTAGTGATCGGTCTCAACGCTGGGATGCCGGTCTCATCGCAGGCCCTCACCGCGTCGGGACAAGAGGGCACGATCGGTCAACTCACGGACAACGCCGACAGCTACGTGAAGCACCACCTGGCGACGAGCGACGACACGGCGTTGTTCCTGGGCGATGTGATCGCGCTCCCGCCACCGATCGGGCAGGCCATCAGCGTCGGCGACATCTTCACGTACACGGGCGTCTTCGTGGTCATCATCGGGGGTATGCGCCGCCGAACGAAGACGGAGCCCGCGGCGACGGCCGGGGTGCAAGGTGTCTGAAGTCGCCGAGCTCGAGGTCGACTCCAGCGCTCTTCGAGGGCAGCGGGTCGGCAGGCGCGCGCACCAGATCCGGCGCGCGCATGACCGTCGGCCGGTGATCCGGTTCTACGAGCTGCTCGTTTCGGTGCCGGTCGTCGCATACCTCATCTGGTCGGTCTGGACGGACCCCCAGATGTTCACGGATTGGTACGTGTTCGCATGGGCTGCTGCGGTGATGGTCGCCGAGCTCCTCCCGGTCCCGACGAACGTCTCGATGGGGTTCAGCCTGAGCTTTCCGCTGGAGCTGTCCGCGGCGCTGCTGTTCCCGACGCCGACGGCTGCCGCCATCGCCTTCATCGGCTCGGCGGATGCGCGCGAGTTCCGAGGCGAGGTCCCCCCGCTCAAGGCGGTGTTCGTCCGGTCGCAGATCGCTCTGTGCGTGATCGCCGAATCCGCGATCTTCAACCACACGGTCTCCAGGAACCTCCATGCCGCGCTCGGTGACGTTCTGCAGGGTCCGCCGTGGAAGTTGATCATCCCGACATTGCTGGCCGCGATCGTCGGGTACACCCTCAACACGTTCCTCGTCGCCACCTATCACCACTTCCAGTACGACACGCCGATCCTCGCCACGATCCGGAAGATGCACGAGGGCGTCTTCGGCGAGTTCGTGCTGTCGTACATGGCGCTCGCGTTGTTCGCCGTGCTCGTTGCGACCTCGGTCCACAACCTGGGCGTGTTCGCGATCCTCGTGTTCGCCGCCCCACTCGCGTTCGCGCGGCAGATGTTCCAGCGGACCCACTCGCTCCAAGAGGCGACGAACGAGCTCGCCGAGAAGCAGGCCGAGAACGAATACCAGGCCCTGCACGACTCCCTCACCGGGATGCCCAACCGGATGCTGTTCCAGTTGAGGCTCGCCGACGCGATCGAGGCCTCCCGGCGGGTCGACGGCAAGCTCGCCGTGATGCTGATCGACCTCGACCACTTCAAGGAGATCAACGACACGCTGGGTCATCACTTCGGCGATCTGCTCCTGCAGGAGATCGGACCGCGACTGTCCAGCGTGCTCCGCGATAACGATCTGATGGCGCGGCTCGGCGGCGATGAGTTCGGGATCGTGCTCCCGGAGCTGCCGTCCGAAAACGTCGCGATGCGCATCGCCGACCGTCTGCTCGAAGAGCTCGAGATCCCGGTGAGCGTGGAGGGGCTCGCGCTCGACGTTTCCGGGTCCGTCGGCATCGCGCTGTTCCCGAGCCAGGCGAACGATGCCGAGGCGCTGCTCCGGCGAGCCGACGTGGCGATGTACGCAGCCAAGGAGAACGGCGGCGGCTACGAGCTCTACGAGGACGACATGGACCGCCACAACCCGGCGCGGTTGACGCTGATCGGCCAGGTCCGCCCCGCGCTCGAGACTGGGGAGTTCGTCCTGTATTTCCAGCCCAAGGTGCGACTCTCCGACGGTCGCGCCGCCGGTGCGGAGGCCTTGATCCGTTGGGAGCACCCATCGCTCGGGTTGGTGCCGCCGGACGAGTTCATCCCGCTCGTCGAGAAGACCGTGCTGCTGCGTCCCCTCACCCACTACGTGATCGAGACGGTCCTCAAGCAGTGGCGTGAGTGGGCGGACATGGGCATCCGGATCCCGATCTCGATCAACGTCTCGCCTCGGTCGCTCCTGGACCAGGAGCTCCCCGAGCAGGTCGCCGATCAGCTCCGGCAATGGGACGTCCCGCCGGCCTTCCTGCGGATGGAGCTGACCGAGAGCTTCCTGATGGGTGACTCGGGCCGCTCGACGCAGGTGCTCGACGCGCTATCGGACGTCGGCGTCGGCCTGTCGATCGACGACTTCGGGACCGGCTACTCCTCGCTGTCGTACCTCAAGCGCTTGCCGATCGAAGAGATCAAGGTGGATCGCTCGTTCGTGATGCAGATGCACGTCGACGCGAACGACTTCATGATCGTTCGGGCCACCGTCGACCTCGGCCGGAACCTCGGTCTCCGCGTGGTCGCCGAGGGTGTCGAAGACCTGGCGACGTTCGATCGGCTCGCCGAGTTCGGCTGCGATGAGGCGCAGGGCTACTACATCTCTCGACCCCTGTCGGCGGTCGAGTTCACGCGGTGGCTGTCGGTGCGCAACCTCGAGCTGGACACGGTCCGGCCCGACGATCGCCGCGAGTCTGACCACCGGGACCGGCCGGGCCAGGACCGCCTGCACGCCGTCTGATCAGGGCGCAACCTGGAGCACGATCGCTCCGTTGACCCCTCCGCCGCGGAGCGCGGCGAGCGCTTCGTTCGCCTCCTCTAGCGGGAAGGTCGTCACGTGCGTCCGGACCGGCACACCGGCGGCGACCGCGACGAACTCCCGACCGTCGGCCCACGTGAGGTTGGCGACCGATCGGAGGACCCGTTCCTTCCAGAGCAGCTCGTAGGGGAACGATGGGATGTCGCTCATGTGGATCTCTGCGCAAACGACCGTCCCGCCCGCCTCGACCGCTTCCAGGGCACGGGGGACGAGTTCGCCGGCCGCGGCGAATAGGATCGCGGCATCGAGCGGCTCCGGCGGCGCCTCGGTGGACGACCCGGCCCAGGTCGCACCGAGCTCGCGAGCGAACGCCTGCGTCGCCGTGTCGCCGGGACGGGTGAATGCGAACACTCGACGCCCCTCGGCGATCGCGACCTGCGTGAGGATGTGTGCCGAGCCGCCGAAGCCGTAGAGCCCCAGCCGGGTGGCATCCCCCGTCATCCGCAGGGCGCGGAACCCGATCGTCCCCGCGCACAGGAGCGGCGCGGCCTGCAGGTCGGAGAAGGCGTCCGGGAGCGCGAGACACGCGCGGGCGTCCGCGATCACCGTCTCCGCGTAGCCCCCGTCCAACTGGTACCCCGTGAACAGCGCGCGCTCGCACAGGTTCTGCCGCCCGCTTGTGCAGTAACGGCACTCGCCGCACGCCCATCCCAACCACGGGACGCCGACCCGATCACCGATCGCCACGTCCTCGACACGGTCACCGACCGCCTCGACCACCCCGACGATCTGATGGCCCGGCACCAGCGGGAGGGCCGGATCCAAGAGCTCGCCGTCGACGATGTGGACGTCGGTCCGACACACGCCACAGACCGACACCCGGATGCGAACCTGACCCGCCGATGGTCGCGGATCCGGCGCGTCCGTCGAGCGCAGCGGCTCCCCCAACCGCTCGAGCACCATCGCACGCATCGACTCGAGCGTAACGGTGTCGTCGGCCGGTGTGCCCGGCTACGCCGTCGGCGCGGGGACCAGGAACGTGTCCGACCTGGGCACGCGCCGCGTCGCTAACGCCGGGCACACCGGCCTCCTGCGAAGGGTTGCGCCGACGGCGTAGCCGAGCACACCGACCGACCTTCCGTACACTGACTGCGATGCCCCGTCGCGACGCGACCGGGGCTGTTCGTGTTGTTCGGTACACGTCGGGAGCGGATGGTGAGCCTGCGAGAAGCCTTGGACCGGTTCGTCGGATCCGAGACCTTCGAGGGTCTCCTGCTGGCGCAGGATCGGCCCATCCAGGCCCGCGCCGAGACGGGCGAGGCGTTCGTCGTCGCCGGGCTGGCGGTGGCGCTGGACGCGGCGGTCCTTGCCGTGGCTCCCGGTCCCCACGAGGCCGAAGCCCTCGTGGAGGACCTCGAGGCGTTCCTTCCGGGCGACGTTGCGCTGCTCCCGGCCTGGGAGGCACTGCCCTACGAAGGCATCTCGCCGGCGCCGGACGTCGCCGCCCGGCGGGCGGCGGCCGTCCGGCGCCTCCGCGAGCATCGCGGCGCGACCGTCCTGGTCGCGCCGGCGCTCGCCGCGATGCAGGGCCTCATCCCGACGCTCGGCACCGTGCCTCCGATCGAGCTGGTCGCCGGGCGCGACCTCCCGCCCGACGGGCTGGCCGAACAGCTCGTCGAGGTCGGGTATCGCCGCGTCGACGTCGTCGAGCACCGTGGCGAGTTCGCCGTCCGCGGCGGCGTGCTCGACGTCTTCCCCGGGGTGGCGCGTCGGCCGGTGCGCTTGGAGTACTGGGGCGACGAGATCGAGTCGCTCCGCGAGTTCGCCGCGTCGACGCAGCTCTCGACCTCGCGCTTGGCCCACGTTGAGGTGGGTCCGGTCCGGGAGCTGATCCCGGACGGCGACATCCGCGCACGTGCCGCAGCCCAGGCGGTTCGCCAGACCGACCGGTTCGCCGACCTCCTGCAGCGGATCGCGGACGGTCTGCATCCCGAGGGGATGGAGACGGCGGCCCCCTTCCTCTTCGACCGGCTCCCGACGCCCGCCGAGCTCCTGCCCGAGGGGTCGTGGGTCGTCCTCACGCAGGCGCGACGAACGCTGGACCGCGCCGCCGCGGCCTACGAGGAAGCGGAGGCGCTCGCCGACGCGCTCGCCTGGCCCGCCGCCCGGGCCCTCCGCGAGCTGGGCGACGCCGTCGCCGGGCGCGTCCAGCTCCAGCTGTCGGAGTTCACCGAAGGGCTCGATCTCCAGCTCCGATCCTGGGGGTCGGCGCAAGGCAACCCGACCGAGGTCGCGCAACGGCTGGGAGACCTGCAAGCGCGCGGGTACCGCGCGATCGTCACGGGGCGCGGTCACGGTTCCTTGGAGCGCGCGCGAGAGATCGTCGGCGCGACGCCCGTCGAGTCCGTCGAAGCGTCGCTGTCGAACGGATTCGTCTTCGCCCCGGCGAAGCTCGCGATCGCGACCGAAGAGGACATCTTCGGGTCCCGCCGCCACACGCGCACGGCGCCGCGGTTCACGCGACGGCGGACGGACTCGATCGCGGAGGAATTGGAGCCTGGCGACTTCGCGGTCCATCGGATCCACGGGGTGGGCCGCTACGCCGGGATCGTCCACCGAGCGCTCGCCGGCGCCGAGCGCGATTACCTCGTGCTCGAGTACGCGCAGAACGACAAGCTCTACGTGCCGTCGGACGCGGTCGGCATGGTCGTGAAGTACCTGGGCGGCGACGTCCCGCGCGTGCACCGGATGGGCGGCACGGATTGGGCTCGCGCCACGGCCAAGGTCAAGCGCGCGGTTCGCGACATGGCGGGCGAGCTCGTTCGGCTCTACACCGTTCGGATGTCGGTGCCGGGGCACGCGTTCGGACCGGACCTGCCGTGGCAGCGCGAGCTGGAGGATGCGTTCCCGTTCGAGGAGACGCCCGACCAGATCCGGGTGATCGACGAGGTCAAGCAGGACATGGAACGGCCGTTCCCGATGGACCGGCTCCTCTGTGGCGACGTCGGGTTCGGCAAGACCGAGGTCGCGGTCCGAGCTGCGTTCAAGGCGGTGATGGACGGGACGCAGGTCGCCGTGCTCGTGCCGACCACGCTCCTGGCCGAACAGCACTTCATGACGTTCTCGGAGCGCTTCGCGCCGTTCCCGGTCACGGTCAAGATGTTGTCGCGCTTCGTCCACCCCGCGGCCCAGAAGCAGGTGGTCGAGGACGCGGCGCTCGGGAAGGTGGACGTCGTGATCGGCACGCACCGGCTCCTAGGACGGGACGTGGGGTTCAAGGACCTGGGCTTGTTGATCGTCGACGAGGAGCAGCGCTTCGGCGTCTCCCACAAGGAACGGCTGAAGCAGCTCCGCGCGCACGTCGACGTGCTGACGATGACCGCGACCCCGATCCCGCGGACGCTGGAGATGGCGCTCACCGGGATCCGCCAGCTGTCCACGATCGACACTCCTCCCGAGGACCGTCAGCCTGTGCTGACGTACGTGGGGTCGCTCGACGAAGGCCTCGCGCTCGGCGCCATCCGCCGCGAGCTGCTCCGCGAGGGGCAGGTGTTCTGGGTTCACAACCGCGTCGCGACGATCGACCGTCAGGCCCACTGGCTCCAGGAGCACCTCCCCGACGCGAGGATCGTGATCGCGCACGGTCAGATGGACGAGGATCAGCTCGAGGCCCAGATGATCCGGTTCTGGGAACGCGACGCGGACGTCTTGGTCTGCACGACGATCATCGAGAGCGGGCTGGACGTCCCGAACGCCAACACCTTGATCGTCGACCGCGCCGACATGCTCGGGCTCGCCCAGCTCTATCAGCTCCGCGGCCGGGTCGGCCGATCGTCCGAGCGGGCGTTCGCCTACTTCTTCTTCCCCGCGCAGCGCGCGATGACCGAGGAGGCGCATGAGCGTCTGGCGACGATCGCTCGTCACCAGGCGCTCGGGAGCGGATCCCAGATCGCGATGCGCGATCTGGAGATCCGCGGGGCCGGCAACATGCTCGGCGCCGAGCAGAGCGGTCACATCGCGGCGGTCGGGTTCGACGCGTACGCGCGGATCCTCCAGGAATCGGTCCGCGAGCTCCAGGGGCAGCCGATCGAGCGTCAGAAGGAGCTCCGGATCGACCTGCCCGTGAAGGCGTTCGTCCCTCCGGGCTGGGTCGCGCAGGAAACCCTCCGTCTGGAGCTGTATCGGCGCATCTCGCTCGCTGGCGACCACGCGGTGCTGGGCGAGATCCGCGACGAGACGATCGACCGGTACGGCGCGCTTCCGGAGCAGGTCGAGGCCCTGTTCGCGATCGCGTCGCTGCGGCTCACCGCGGCTCGTCTCAACGTGGAGGAGGTGACGACGTACCGGGACCAGGTCCGGCTCACCCCCGTCGCCATCCCCGACGCGTCGCTCGTCGATCTCCCGGAACGGATCCCGCGGGCGACGTACCACGCGACCAAGGGAACGCTCAACCTGGTCCCCGAGCGGATCTTCGGCGCCGATCTGGTCCGGTGGGTCGAGGCGCGACTTCGTGAGGCGGTCGGCGAGCCGGCCGAACAGGGCCTCGCGCTTCCCGAACCCGCTGCGCCGGCCGCCTCGTAAACTCCAAGCATGCGTCCCTCCCGCCGTCTCGTTCCGCTCGTCCTGGGGACGGCGCTCATCGTCCTCACGACCGCCTGCGGACACGCCGCGGGGCCACCCGCGGCCGCCCACGTCGCCAGGACCGAGGTCACCGACGCACAGCTGGCCGTCACAGCGGGGGTCTTCGAGAGCCTCTTCGGCCTGCAACACGCGCCCTGCGGACAGCAGGACGGTGCCGGTGACACGGCCGAGGCGGCGTGCAACCGCTACTCGCTCGGGGCGATGATCCAGTTCCGGCTGGTGCAGGACTACGCGTCGACGAACGGCATCACCGTGTCCGAGGACCAGGTCCAGAAGGCCATCGATGGGTTCGAGGCCCAGGTCGGCAACGACACGCTGACCGCGCTGCTCACGACGAACAACGTCACCCACGACGACTTCACCCAGCTCGTTCGGCTCTCGTTGCTCGAGAACGAGGTCGCGACCCACCTGGGGAAGGTCGGTGTCGGACAGTTGCGGACCGCGTACCAGCAGAACCCGGAGCAGTACGCCACGCTTACGGTCGACCACATCCTGTTGAAGACCAAAGCCGAGGCGGACAACGTCTACCGGCAGGTCACCGCTCCGGGAGCGTCCCGGGCCGACTTCCTGAAGCTCGCGAAGCAGGTGTCGATCGACCCCTCGGCCGCGCAGAACTCCGGAGCGCTCCCCCCCGCCACTCCCGCGTCCAAGTTCGTCAAGCCGTTCGCCGACGCCGCGCTCGCGATGAAGCCCGGCGAGATCTCACGCCCGGTGCACACGCCGTTCGGATGGCACGTGATCCATCTGGTGGACAAGCAGATCACGCCCTTCGCTCAGGTCCGGCAGCAGGCTGAGGCGAACGCCTTCCGGGACTGGGTCCGCCAGCAGGATCAGGCGGGGGCGATCGATGTGGATCCGAGCTTCGGCCGGTTCGATCCCTCCACGCTCCAGGTCGTGCGGATCACCAGCACGGACCCGAGTGCGACCACCTCACCCGCCACGGGCTCGGTCGCCTCGCCGTCGTGATGACCGGCGACCCGGCCGATCACATCCCCGCCGGTCCGGTGCCTTCGTCGAGGGGCGGCCAGGGGCTCCTGGACCTCGTGAAGGTGCAGGCGCGGCTGCGGGAACCCGATGGGTGCCCGTGGGATCGCGAGCAAACGCACCGCACCCTCGCGCGTCATCTCCTGGAGGAGACCCACGAGCTGCTGGCGGCGATCGACGCCGACGACGACGGAGCCGTGCGTGACGAGCTCGGCGATCTTTTGCTGCAGGTCACCTTCCACGCCCAGATCGCGGCCGACGAAGGCCGATGGGACATCGACGACGTCGCCGACGGATTGATCGGGAAGCTGATCCACCGTCATCCCCACGTGTTCGGTGACGTCGACGTCACCGGTGCGGACGAGGTTCTCGTCAACTGGGAGAAGCTCAAGGCCGAGGAGGAAGGCGGTCGCAAGGGCGTCGACGAAGGGATCCCGGCGTCCTTGCCGGCCCTCGCGCGCGCCGCGAAGGTCCAGCGGCGGACCGCCGGATGGGGGTTCACGTGGCGGAGCGTCTCCGGCGCGGTCGGCGCGCTCCGCGAGGAGCTGGGCGAGCTCGAGGAAGCGACGTCGCCCGAGAACGCCGAGGAAGAGGTTGGCGATGTCTTGTTCGCGACCGTCGCCGTGGCGCGGAAGCTCGGCGTGGATCCGGAATCGGCGCTTCGACGGACGATCGCCGGGTTCGCCGTGCGGTACGAGCGGTTCGTCGTCCTCGCGGCCGAGCGTGGCGTGGACGTGGAGACGGCCTCGGAGGGCGACCTCCGGGCGCTCTTCCGAGAAGCTCGCTGAGCTGTCCGTGAGGGGGCCCGACATGGGGGATGACCTCGAACGGATCGCGGCGTTCCGCCGGTGGACCGAGGACGTCACCAGCACCAGGATCGAGCCGTGGCGGTTCGGCACCGCCCTATACCGCGACGACTACCCCGACCGATGGGACAGCAACTTCCTGCGGGTCGAGCGCCCGGTCGGCGATGCGACGGCGAGCGAGCTCGCCGTCGAAGCCGACCGGGCGCTCGCACGTTTCCGGCACCGCGAGTTCCTGTTCGAGAACGATCTGGAGGGCGCACGGGTCGCGACCGGACTGGTCGAACTCGGCTACGCGGCCGACCACCTGGTGTATCTGGCGCTGCGGCGTCCGCCCGACCGGGAGCCGCCGCCGCTCCACGTCGAGGAAGCGGACTTCGCGACCGTCCGACCGTTCATCGTCCAGACGAACCTCGTCGCCCACGGTGGCAGCCCGCCCAAGACCGC
>DATAEV010000260.1:0-22640 GCA_036257875.1 Actinomycetota bacterium
CGGAGCGTGAGGTCGAGCGACCGGGCGGCCTCGTCGATCGCCATCGGCGCAAGGTCGTGGAACCCGTGCGAGATCAGGGTCCGCCACAGGTCGACCCGCTCGCCGCCGGGACCGCGGAGCCGAAGTTCGATGTCGGGCGACCTCACGCCGTTCTGCGCTCCCGCTCGCGGTACGCGCGGACCTTCGCGCGGTTGCCGCAGTCCTTCATCGTGCACCAGCGTCCGGAGCGGTTCTTCGAGCGATCCCAGAACACCGCTCGGCAGGTTGGGCTCGAACATCCCTTGAACCGCGACCACGAGCCGTCGAGCTCGGCGAGGAACGCGATGGCGAGGATCCGCCCGACCGCGCCCCGGACGCCGAGCGCGTCCGGCCGGAGCGCCTTGCCGCCGAAATCGACGCTGAGCTCGGTCTCCCGGGCCGCTCGGTCGAGCGCGCGGATCGCGTCGGCGTCCGCCGGGGCGCCCATGTTCTCGCCCACCCGGGACCGGAGGGCCTCGAGGATCTGGCCCGCCCACCGAAGCTCTGCCTCGGCCGGAAGCTCGCCGCCGGCGAGCAGGCCGCGTTCGCGGAGCCACCAGGCGATCGTCTCGGAACCGGGCGGCAACGAGTCCCGCGTTCCCGCGACGTGATCGTGCAGGGAGAGGAATCCCCGAACGAGCTCGAGGTCGCCCGGCGCCGCCGGGGTCGTATCGACGTCGGTGGTGGCGGGCCTGCGCGTGGTCTCCACGTGCAGAGGATACGCGGGGAAACCGGGTATATCCATTTGACCGGTTACCCCACGGATCGATGGCTGGATCCTGTTCGGCCCGCGGATGCACTGAGTCGGAACAGGAGACCCGCGCGTAGCATCGCAGTCATGGTGGAGCTCACCTCCCGCGCCCAGGATGCGCTCCTGGCGTCCCAGACCGCGGCCCGGCGCTTCGACCCGGAGGCGCACATCCGGCTGACCGCCGACGGCGCCACGGTACGCGCGGTGCTCGCTTCCCGGCCGGAGCCAGGCGATGCGGTGATCGAGGTCGGCGCCCTCACGATCTTCGTCGCGGTGGGCGTGACGGGAACCGTCGACGCCGGCGAGCACAACGAGCTGACGGCGGGCTGAGCCGTGGACACCGCGACGATCCGTCGCACGCTCGAGGAACGGCGCTCGGCGCTCGACGCCGAGCTGGGCGAGCTCACCGCGGTTCCGCGCGACCCGGCCGCCGCCGTCTCGTTCGGCAAGCGGATCGGTGACGGGACGACGGAGGCGGTCGAACGCCTGACCAAGGTGGGCGCGGCCGAGCAGCTCGACGCGATGCGTGCCGACGTCGTCCGGGCGCTGGAGAAGCTGAACGACGGAACCTACGGGCTCTGCGACCGATGCGGCGCGTCGATCCCCGACGAGCGACTCGAAGCGAGGCCGTGGTCGGTGCTTTGCGTTCGATGCGCCTCGCTTCGCTGATGTGGCGATCCGCGTATCGATGGATGTACCGCACCGGTCGCACACCCTGGGATACCGGCGTCACCCCACCGGAGGTCGTCGAGCTGATCGAGGGGCCCTCGGCGGTCGCCCCCGGCCGGGCTCTCGACCTGGGCTGCGGCACCGGGACGAACGTCCGATACCTCGCCGAACACGGGTGGGACGCGACGGGGGTCGACGCCGTCCCCGCCGCGATCGACCGCGCTATAGCCAAGCTCGGCGGCGTCTCGAACGCACGCGCGGTCCTCGGTGATGTGACGCAGCTCGCGGGGCTCGACCTCACGGGCCCGTTCGACCTCGTGCTCGACATCGGCTGTTTCCACTCGATCGCGCGTCGGCGACGCCTCGCCTACGCGGCGGGTGTCGCGTCGCTCACCGGCGCGGGATCGAGGCTCTTCATATTCGCCTTCGCTCGGGGGACCGGACTCCGCCCCCTCGGCGTCACGGCCGCGGAGATGGCGACCCGGTTCGCGCCCTGGTTCGAACCGGTGGGAAGGATCCGCGGAACGGCCCCGCCCGGCGCGGCCTGGTACCTCCTGCGGAGAGGCTCGGCAGCTCGCTCCTGACTCAGGCCGAGAGGCGTCCGGCCTGGCGCGGAGCGGCCCAGCCGCCATCGGCGGCGACGAGCTCCTCGCACGACTCCGGCCCCCACGAACCCGGCGCGTAGGGCTCCACGGGGGGCGGATCTTCCAGGAGCGGCTGGACGATCCGCCAGGTCTCCTCGATCACGTCCTCTCGTGGGAACAGCATGCCGTCTCCCGCGAGCGCGTCGTTCAGGAGGCGCTCGTACGGGCCCGGCGCCTCGCCGAGCTGCTGGTCGAACGACAGATCCAGATGCACCGACTGGGTCGCCGGCGCTCCTGGCTTCTTGAGTAGGAGCCCGATGCTCGCCCCGGCGTCCTCGCCGATGCGCAGCTTCACGTGGTTGTGGTGGCGGAGGGCGCGCACGCCGTCCCCCAGCATGATCGCCGGCGGTCTGCGGAACCGGATGTCCACCTCCGTCGCCGTCATCGCGAGCGCCTTACCGGCCCGCAGGAAGAACGGGACCCCCGACCATCGCCAGTTCTCGATCAACAGCCGCAGGGCGGCGAAGGTCTCGGTCGTGGATCCCGGCGCGACCCCCTCGACCGCCCGGTATCCCTCGTACTGGCCGCGCACGTAATGTGCGGGATCGGCGGCCGGCATCGCGCGGAAGACGTCGAGGCGACGATCGGCCAGGGCCTCCGACCCCCCCGAGAGCGGCTCCATCGCAACGAGCGCGAGCACTTGGAGCAGATGGTTCTGGATCACGTCGCGGAGGCACCCGACCTCGTCATAGAACCGGCCCCGCCCCTCGACGCCGAAGCGCTCCGCCATCGTGATCTGGACCGACTCGATGTGCTCGCGGTTCCACAGCGGCTCGAACATCTCGTTGGCGAACCGGAGGTACACGATGTCCTGCACCGGCTCCTTGCCCAGGAAATGATCGATCCGGAAGATCTGGTCCTCACCGATGACCGAGAGCAGGTCGTGGTTGAGCTCGCGCGCCGAGGCGAGGTCGTGCCCGAACGGCTTCTCGATCACCACCCTGGCCCCGTCGGTCAGCTTCGCCGTCGCGAGCCCGTGGACGATCGTCGGGAACAACGATGGCGGGGTCTCGAGGTAGAACAAGGGATGCTCCGCTTGGCCCAACGCCTCACGGACACGGTCGAACGTCGTTGGGTCGTTCGTGTCGCCACCGACGTATCGGAGGCGCGCGAGGAACCGACCGAGCGCCTCATGGTCGGGCGGGCCGTGTTCCTCGATCGCCGCCCGTGCGTGCGCTCGCAGGTCGGCGTCGGTCCATTCGGTCCGTCCGGACCCGATCACTGGGACCTCGAGCAGCATGCGACGCTCCAGCTGATACAGGGCGAGGAACGTCTTGTGCCGCGCGAGGTCGCCCGTGATCCCGAAGATCACGAGGGCGTCGGATGCTGCTCCGTCGGTCATCTCGCTGCCGTTCCCCCCGTCGCCGTGACATGGGCGCCAACCCGAGGATACGTTCCGACGCACGAAGAGAGCGACAGGAGGGTCCGATGACGACGGCGACGCCGACCCAGCTGGGGATGGTTGGGCTCGGTCGGATGGGTGCCAACATCGTCCGGCGCCTGATGCGCGACGGTCATCCCTGTGTCGTCCACGACCTCTCCGCCGACGCGGTCGCTTCGCTCGCTTCCGAGGGGGCGACCGGCGCCGGAACGATCCAGGAGTTCGTCGCCGCGCTCACGCCCCCGCGCGCCGTGTGGGTGATGGTGCCGGCGGGGGAACCGACCGAACAGGCCGTCCGATCGCTCGCCGACGCGCTGGCGCCGGGCGACGTCGTGATCGATGGCGGCAACACCTACTACCGCGACGATCTGCGTCGCGCGGCCCAGCTCGCCGAGCGCGGGATCGCCTACGTCGACTGCGGCACGTCGGGCGGGGTGTTCGGGCTCGATCGGGGCTTCTGCCTGATGGTCGGCTGCGACGACGACGCCGTCTGGCAACGGCTCGAGCCGATCTTCCGGTCGCTCGCGCCGGGCGTCGCGGCTGCGCCGCGGACGCCAGGCGCGCCCCCCGAGGTGACCCCGCAGGAGCAGGGCTACCTCCGGGTGGGTCCGGTGGGGGCCGGGCACTTCGTCAAGATGGTGCACAACGGGATCGAGTACGCCCTGATGGAGGCGTACGCCGAGGGCATCAACGTCCTGCATCACGCGAACGTCGGAGCGGAAGTCCAGACGCACGACGCCGAGACCGCCCCGCTCGGCGACCCGTCCTTCTACCGGTACGACATCGACATCGCGGCCGTTGCGGAGCTCTGGCGCCGCGGGAGTGTGGTGTCGTCGTGGCTGCTGGACCTCGCGGCGGCGGCGTTGCACGACTCGCCGACGCTCGAGGGCTTCGCCGGACGCGTCGCCGATTCGGGGGAGGGGCGATGGACCGCGATCGCCGCGATCGAGGAAGGTGTCCCCGCCGAGGTGCTCATCGCCGCGCTCTCCGCGCGATTCTCCTCGCGCGGACAGGCGGAGATGGCGAACCGGCTGTTGTCGGCGATGCGCCTGCGCTTCGGCGGGCATCTCGAGAGGCCTGGCTGAGCCGGTAGAGGCATATCATCGCCCTGCGTCTGTGGATCCTCCTTCGGCCGGGGGAACTGCGTCAAGCACGCATCGCCGGAACGGGTGATGACGCCCTCGAGACCGATCGCTTCACGACGTAGCGGGCATCGCGCGCGACCCCGGGGATCACGTCCGACGCCGCCGCGAACTGGAAGGGAAGGCCCACGAAAGCGAGACCCGGCTCGGTCGTCACGATCCCCCGCTCGTGCATCGGCCGCCCGTCCTCGCCGAAGATCGGCAGGTCGATCCACGACAGGTCATGGCGGAACCCGGTGCACCAGATCACGTTGGCGACCTCGCGCAGGACCGTGCCGTCCTCCAGGAGGGGCCACCCGTCCTCGGCGGCGACCGTCTTCCCGACTCGTCGCACGCCGGCGGCGAGCAGCTGCTTCGGCTTCACCCGCACGAGCATGTCGCCCCTCGTTCCGGCCTTCGCGCGTGCGCGACGGCCCATCGGGGTCCGGACCGTCAACACGTGGACGCCAACGAATCGGATCACACGGAACACGACGCGCGAGGAGAACCACGCATCGATGTCGACGGGGACATGGCCGCGGTCGGGCCCCGAGAGCCACGTCGGGTGCGTGCGGACGACCTCCAGGGAGATGTCGCCGCCCGAGTTGCCCGCGCCGACGACGAGCACGCCGCCGCTCTTGAGTTGCGAGGGGTTGCGGTATCCGGACGAATGCATCTGCCGGATCGAGGGATCCAGCTCTCGCGAGATCGTTGGAACCCGAGGATCGCGGTGCGCTCCGCTCGCCACGATCACGTTCGCGGCCTCGAACCGCCGCTCCCCGGCCGTGACCACGTAGGTATCGCCCTCGCGCGTGAGCCCGTCGACGCGCACGCCCGTTCGGACCGGCAACCCGAGGTGGGTGGCGTACGCCTCGAGGTGATCGGCGAACTGATCCTTCGTCGCGGTCGCGGCTCCCGTGGCGGGAAGCTTCATCCCCGGGAGATGGCTGGCCCATACCGGCGTGAAGAGCCGGAGCGAGTCGTATCGCTCGCGCCAGTTGTCGCCGACCCGCTCATGGGCGTCCAGGATCACGAACGAGCGTTCCTGCCGGCGCAGGTAGTAGCCGGCAGAAAGCCCCGCCTGCCCCGCCCCGATCACGATCGTGTCGAACCGCTGCGTCTCCATCGCCGTCCTCCTCACGGGTCCTGCGGCGACGGTAGGCCGCTGGGCCGTTGGCGTTCATCGCCTCTCCTCACCAATCCGGCGGAGGTCCGGGATGGTGAGAACGCACCACGCCGGCTCAGGCCAGGCCGTGCTCGTACGCGTAGGCGGTGGCGCCCGCCCTGGAGGAGACGCCGAGCTTCGCGAACATGTTCTGGAGGTGACGGGCCACGGTGTGCTCGCTGATCACCAGCTCGACGGCGATGTCCTTGTTGGTCTTGCCCGAGGCCACGAGCCGGAGGACCTCCGCCTCGCGTGCGGTGAGGCCGTCGGGCAGTCCACCCGGCTCACGCAGGAGCGACGAGGTGGAGACGACGTCGAGCGCGGCACCGAGCCGCTCGAAGGTGGCGAGGGCGGCGCGCAGCTCCAGCTGCGCGCCGTCCTCATCGCCGCTCGCTCGCAAGGCTCTCCCGTACAGCACGCGGGCGCGCGCGGTCTCGTAGGGCAGCCGTAGGTTCTGCCAGGCGGCGCTCGCGCGGCGGAGCCGCGCGAGCGCCGGCCCCACGTCGCCCTTCGCCAGCGCCACCGATCCGGTGGTGCTGGCGGCCATCGCCACGTAGAGCTGTGTCCCCGTCGTCTCGGCCATCGCCTCGAGCTCCTCGGCCGCCCGGGTCGCCTCGTCCACGTCTTCGGCCGTCACCGCGAACTCGACCTGCGCGGCGAGCAGCCGGGCCCGCTGCGGCCCCGGTCGCTCGCCTTCCAGGCTCGCGCGGACCGCCGTCCGCGCGGTCTCCACCTTCCCTTGCGCGGATCGCACGAACGCCAGCCCGGGTTGTGGGTCGGAGCCCAGTTCGTGGGCGCGGGCGAACGCCTGCTCTGCGCCGGCGAGGTTGCCCGCGCGTAATCGCACCTCCCCGACCTGACGGAAGGCGGGGGCCGCCAGGCCGGGCTCGATCGGCAGCAGCTCCTCGGAGGCTCGGAGCGCCGCCGCCTCGGCCTCGGCCCACGCGCCGCGGAGCCTCGCGAGCTGCGCCCGGTTCGCCCGGCACACGCCGGGGAAGCTGGAGCCGACCGGCAGCGCCTCGCACCACGTCTGCGCCGCGTCGCTCCATTCGCCCGCCCGCCGCAGGTCGCTGATCTCCAGGCATGCGTCGATCAGGCTGCAATAGATGATCCCGGTCCAGTACGCGCTCAGCTCGCCGGCGATCACCGAGGCCATCGCCTCGTCCATGAGTGCGAGCCCCTCGGCGGTCCGCCCGAGGTCCAGCAGGACCAGACCCTGGGTGTGGATCGACATCGCGATCAGGTCACGATCGCCGAACCGCCGGCCGACCTCGATCGCGCCAGCGAGGGTCGCGAGTGCCTCATCGAGTCGGCCGGTGAACCGCGCGACGGTCGCCTCGAGCAAGGCCATGAACCCATGCGCCGGTCCGTCAGGGATGGACCGCAGGTGCCGCTGCGCCCGCATCAGGAAGCCGCCGCCCACCGCCGGCTCGTCCCGGATGAAGTGCTCGACCGCAAGCCGTCCCGCCGTGGCGCCCGCGTGGTAATCGTCGCCTTCGGCCGCGTACGCCGCATAGGCGCGCTGGCGGATCTCCAGCGACTCCCGAAGGTGGGACAGCCACCACGCGGCATCGGCGTACCCCTCGAGATCGGCCGCCGTGAGCGTCGAGGGATCGAGCGCCTTCGATGTCTCGTACGCCTCGGTCCACGACTCCCGGGCGACGGCCTGGCGAGCTTCGTCGATCGTGACCGGTTGCCCCACGCGGAGGAGCCTAAGCCTGCGCGACCGCCCCGCGCGCGGGAACGTCGACCGCGTGGGGGTTCGGTCGTGCCGACCCTGCTAGCGAACGCGCTGATCCGCGGACGGCGCCTGGTAGCGCCGGAGTTCGGGATACGCCATCGCGCATGCGAACGCACCGACGATGCATGCGACGCCACCGGAGACGACGCTGAACGCGGGGGACACCGCCGCCGCGACGAGCCCGGCCTCGATGTCGCCGAGCTTCGGGCCGCCCGTGACGACGAGCATGAAGATGCCCGACAACCGCCCTCGCAGGGCGTCGGGGACCGTCACCTGCAAGATCGTCGACCGGAAGATCGCGCTGATCACGTCCGCCGCGCCGGCGATCGCGAGGAAGACGAGTGCCCAGACCAGGTGCGGTCCGGCCGCTCCGAACGCCGCGATCGCGGCGCCCCAGCCGACCACCGCCCATACCACCGCCTCGCCCTGCCGGACGATCCGCGTGACCGGTCCGGTGGCGAGCGCCTGGACCAACGCGCCCACCGCGGGCGCGGCGAAGAGGAGCCCGACCACGGCCGCCCCACGATCGAACTGCTCGACCGCGAGGATCGGGAACAACGCTTGCGGCATGCCGAAGATCATGGCGATCAGGTCGATCACGAAGGTGGATTGGATCAGGCGGTCGTGACGCACGTACCCGAACCCCTCGCCGACGGCGCGGAGACCCGTCGGGCGCTCCCCGGTCGTCGTCGGCTCGGGTGGTACCGGTCGCATCGCGATCGCCGCGAGCAGCAGACCGACGTAGCTCACCAGGTCGACGGCGTACGCCGCGGTCGGGCTCGTCACGGCGATCAGCACGCCCGCGAGCGCCGGCCCCACGATCCCGGTCGTCTGGAACAGGACCTGGTTCAGCGCCGTCGCCTGCGGGACGAGAGCGGTCCCGACCAGGCGGGGCGTGGCCGCCTGCCGCGCCGGGCTGTCGATCGACGCGAGCAGCCACGTGAGGCAGTTCGCGCCGTGGAGCAAGGCGAGCGGAGGGTGGCCGCCGAGCGCGCCGGCGACGAGCACACCCGACACCGCGATGTGACCGACCTGCGTCCAGATCAGCACACCCCGCCGGTCGTGGGCGTCGATGAAGGAACCGCCGATGACCACGCCGGCGACGCTCCCGATCAGCCCCGAGACGCCGAGCAGCCCGACCTGGGCCGCCGACCCGGTAAGCGCGAACACCTGGACGTAGAGCCCGACCTTCGCGAACTGCGAGCCCATCGCGGAGATGAACGACCCTGTCCAGAGCAGACGGAAATCGCGCGAGACGCGGAGGGGCGTGACGTCGATCGCGATGCGGCGGAGTCGCCCCGGCATCCTCCGACGCTAACAGCGCATCACGAGAGGGCTTCGGCCATCGCCTCGTCCAGGACGTCGAGCCCGTCCGCGAGCAGCGTCTCTTCGATCGTGAGCGGCGGGAGCAGCCGGACCACGTTGCCGTACGTTCCGGCGGTCAACACGATCACCCCGCGCTCGAGCGCTCCCCGCGCGATCCGGTTCATCGTGTCGGCGACGAGCGGCTCCTTCGTGTCCGGGTCCTCGACCAGCTCCATCGCGCACATCGCCCCGCGACCGCGGACCTCGCCGACCTGTGGGTGACGTTCCTCGAGCGCGCGCAGGCGTCCCATGATCGCTTCGCCGACGACGTTCGCCCGATCGAGGAGCCCGTCGCGCTCGATCAGGTCGAGCACGGCGAGCGCCGCCGCGGCGGCGACCGGGTTGCCGCCGTACGTGCCGCCGAGCCCTCCCACGTGGACGGCGTCCATCAGGTCCGCCCGCCCGCTGATGGCGCTGATGGGCAGGCCGCCGCCGAGCGACTTCGCGCTGGTGACGATGTCGGGACGCACGTCCTCCGCCTCGATCGCGAACCACCGTCCGGCCCGGCCCATCCCGCTCTGGATCTCGTCGGCGATGAACACGATCCCGTTCGCTGCGCAGAACTCCGCGATGCCTTTGACGAAGCCCGGTGCCGGCACGATGAAGCCACCCTCGCCCTGGATCGGCTCGAGGACGACACAAGCGATGTTGTCCTCGCCGATGTGCTTGTGCATCTCGTCCACCGCATACGCGAGCGCCTCTTCCGCGCAATGCTCGGGGCCGCTCGGCCACCGGTACGCGTAGGCGAAGGGGAGTCGGTACACCTCGGGCGCGAACGGCCCCATCCCTTGCTTGTACGGCATGACCTTCGCGGTCAGGGACATGCCCATCAACGTCCGGCCGTGGAACGCGTGATCGAACGCGACCACCGCCGACCGGTCCGTGGCTTTCCGCGCGATCTTCACCGCGTTCTCGACCGCCTCGGCGCCGGAATTGGCGAACATCGTCTTCACCGGGCCGTCGATGGGCACGAGCGCGTTGAGCCGTTCCGCGAGCTCGATGTACGGCTCGTTCGCGGTCACGTGGAAGCAGCTATGCGTGTCCAGCTCGAGCTGCCGCTGTGCCGCCGCGACGACCTCGGGCGCAGTGTGTCCGACGTTCAGGACCGAGATGCCCGTGGCGAGGTCGATCAGACGGTTCCCGTCGACGTCCTCCACGATCGCGCCGGACGCGCGCGCCGTCACGATCGGATGGAGGTTGGCGACCCCGGGCGGGATGGCCGCCGCGCGGCGTTCGAACAGGGCCAGGCTCTTAGGCCCGGGGACCTCGGTGACGAGCTTTCGTTCCTGCGGGGTATCCATGGACACAGTTTGCCGTTCCGGCCGCCCGGAGTCACCTCGGTCACCCCGAGCCGGCTGCCGCCGGCTCGGGGTGACCGATCACGTGGATCACGCGGAGCCCGGTCCTGCCCTCGAGCCGGTGGGGGAGGTCGAGGCGCAACCACCGCGAGGGGCCGGGCGGCAGCGTGGAGAGGACGATCGCGTCGAACGGTTCGCCGCGAAGGAGGACATCCTCGACGGCGAGGGCGGGGTCGGCGTCGCCCACCTCGCCGTCGACGTCGGCATCGAGTGCCGCGAATCGCACGAGCGCCTGTTCGAGCCGGGCGGCCGCGATCGACCGCGCCTCGGACTCCGTCCAGGCGCGGTTCCTCGGGGGCTCGGCCGGGACGACGACGTGGAACGAGCATCGATCGTGTCGCGTGAGCTCGCTGAGCTGCTCGAACAGGTGGGAGCCCGCCAGCGTCCGGTTCGCGACCACCAGGTACCGGTGCATCGGATCACCTCCCGAACTGCCCTCCATGGTCGAACCGGCGCGTCCGAGGGTCAAGCCCGGCGCTGCTGCAGCCGCTGCCACCAGGTGGTGTCGATGGGCGCGAACGCGGGATACTAGCTGTTCGGAGCGGTCGCGGAGGACCAGGAGGGCCAGATGGCTGACAGCTATCAGATGTTCATCGACGGCGAGTGGGTCTCGTCGTCGGACGGGCAGACGCGAGACATCATCAGCCCGCACACGGGCGCCGTGATGGCGACCGTCCAGGAGGGGACCGCGGAGGACGCGAACCGGGCCGTCGCCGCCGCGAAGAAGGCGTTCACCGAGACCTGGTTCGACTCCACCCCCAAGGACCGCCAGCTGGCGCTCCTGAAGCTCGCGGACGCGGTCGAGGAGCACGCCGACGAGCTCGTGAAGATCGAGGCGGAGAACGCCGGCAAGCCGGCCGAGCTCACGATGTCGGAGGAGATCCCGCCGATCGTCGACAACCTCCGGTTCTTCGCGGGGGCCGCGCGGACCATGGAGGGGCGCAGCGCCGGCGAGTACATGGCCGGGTTCACCTCGTTCATCCGCCGGGAGCCGATCGGTATCGCCGGCCTGATCGCCCCGTGGAACTACCCGTTGATGATGGCGGTCTGGAAGATCGGACCGGCGCTCGCGACGGGCAACACGATCGTCCTCAAGCCCTCGGAGCTGACGCCGCTCACGGCGCTCAAGCTCGCCGAGTACGCCGCGGACATCTTCCCGCCGGGCGTGTTCAACGTGATCACCGGCGACGGCGTCCCGGTGGGGGACACGCTCGTGCGGCATCCCGACGTCGGCATCGTTTCCCTCACCGGTGATGTGAACACCGGCAAGCTGATCCACGCGAACGCGAGCGACACGCTCAAGCGCGTACACCTCGAGCTCGGCGGCAAGGCGCCGGTCGTCGTGTTCGACGACGCGGACATGCCCACGGTCGTGGAGTGGATCGGGATCGCCGGCTACTTCAACGCAGGGCAGGACTGCACGGCGGCCACTCGAGTGCTCGCGGGGCCGAAGATCTACGACAAGCTGCTCGAGGAGCTCGTCCCGGCCGTGGAAGAGATCAAGGTCGGCGGCGCCTTCGATCCGGACATCGCGGTCGGCTCGATGATCTCGAAGGAGCAGCTCGAGCGGGTCGAGGGGTTCGTCGAGCGCGCGCAGGAGGCGGGCGCCGAGGTCCTCACCGGTGGCAAGCCGATGGGGGACGAGGGCTTCTATTACACGCCGACCGTGGTCGCGAACCCCGCGCAGGATTCCGAGATCGTTCAGAGGGAGGTCTTCGGTCCGGTCGTAACGGTGCAGCGCTTCTCGGACGAGGATCAGGCGCTCGCGTGGGCGAACGGCGTCGACTACGGTCTCGCCTCCAGCGTGTGGACCCGCGACGTGGGCCGGGCGATGCGGATGGCGCGCAAGCTCCAGTTCGGCTGCGTCTGGGTGAACACCCACATCCCGCTGACACCGGAGATGCCCCACGGCGGCTACAAGCAGTCCGGTCACGGCAAGGACATGAGCGTCTATTCGCTCGAGGACTACACGAACATCAAGCACGTGATGGTGTCGCTCGACTGAGCGACCGGCGAACGAGGTGGAGGCGGGGCGTCCCTGTGGCGCCCCGCCGCCATGAGAGGTGGTGAGCAGACATGACGGTCCGTCCGTATCTGGTGAACGGTGAGTGGCGCACCGGCGACGGCACGTTCGAGGTGAAGAGCCCGTTCGACGACAGCGTGGTCGCCGAGGTCGCGGTCCCGACCGCGGCCGACGTCGAGGAGGCGATGGCGACGGCCGCCGCCACCTTCGAGGAGTCCAAGAAGCTCCCCGTCTGGGCGCGGTCCGAGGCACTCGATCACATCTCGAAGCGCCTCGCGGAGACGGTGGATGAGAACGCGGAGCTGATCGCCCGCGAGGGCGGGAAGCCGATCAAGTGGGCCAAGGTTGAGGCCACGCGTGCCATCTCGACCTTCCGATGGGCATCCGAGGTGATCCGCCACGGCGACGACGAGCTGATGCGCCTCGACACCGAGCAGGCGCTCGGGTCACGGGTCGGTGTGCTTCGCCGCTTTCCGTTGGGACCCGTGCTGGGGATCACCCCGTTCAACTTCCCGCTCAACCTGGTCGCGCACAAGGTAGCGCCCGCGCTCGGCGTCGGCGCTCCCATCACCGTGAAGCCCGCATCGGCGACGCCGATCGGGTCGCTCCGTCTGGCGGAGTTCTTCGACGAGACGGATCTGCCCAAGGGCATGTATCAGGTCCTGCCCGTGAGCTCGAAGGTGGCGGACGGCATGGCCCGGGACGAGCGGTTCCGGAAGATCAGCTTCACCGGCTCCTCGGAGATCGGCTGGTACCTGAAGGGACTCGATCCGAAGAAGCGGGTCACGCTCGAGCTCGGGGGGAACGCCGGCGTGGTCGTGCACTCCGACGCCGATCTGGACTTCGCCGCGCAGCGGATCGCGTTCGGCGGCTACTACCAGGCCGGACAGAGCTGCATCAGCGTCCAGCGCGTCTACGTCGCGAGCGACGTGTACGACCGGTTCGCCGAGCTCCTGACGAAGCAGGTCCAGCAGCTGAAGGTCGGCGATCCGCTCGATCCCACGGTCGACGTCGGGCCGGTGATCCAGCGCTCGGAGGTCGACCGGATCGGCGACTGGGTCCAGGAGGCGGTCTCCCAGGGCGCCGAGATCCTCACCGGGGGGACCGGCGAAGGCCCGTTCTTCCAGCCAACGCTGCTCTCGGACGTGACGCCCGAGATGAAGGTCTGCCGCGAAGAGATCTTCGGTCCGGTCGTGACGATCAGCCCGTACGAGACCTATGAGGACGCGCTCAAACTGGTGAACGACTCGCGCTTCGGGCTGCAGGCGGGTGTGTTCACGAACGACATCAACCGTGCCTTCGAGGCGCACCGCACGATCGAGGTCGGCGGCGTCATCATCAACGACGTGTCGGCGTTCCGCGCCGACCAGATGCCGTACGGAGGGTCGAAAGACTCAGGTTTCGGCCGCGAGGGCCTGCGGTTCGCGATGGAGGAGATGACCGAGCCACGCATCATGGTCCTGTCGCACGTGCCGCTTTAGCGCGCGGTCCCGCGCGGTCTTGGTGCGTTCCGGCGATCGTGTTGGTGATCATCGCGTCCGCGTGCGCAGCGCCGTCGTCCACCGAGGCATCGCCGCCCGGGACGTCATCCGGTGCGGGCATCGGCTCCGTCACCCGGTCGACCGCGTCGCGCCTCCGCCCCACGCCGGTGGTCCTGATCGTGATGGAGAACCACAGCCACGGCCAGATCACGGGGAGCGCGTCGGCTCCGTACTTGAACGGGTTCGCGCACCGGGGCACGCTGTTCACGAACATGAACGCGGTGGGTCACCCGTCGCTCCCGAACTATCTGGCCCTCACATCAGGATCAACGCTGGGCTGTACGAGCGACGCGTGCCCAACCCGTTCGTTCCACGCGAAGAACATCTTCGAACAACTCTCGGCCCACGTCGGTCGTGGAGATCGTGGGAGGTCGATGCCGGGTCGATGCGTCCGGTCGAACGCGGGCACGTACGCCGTGCGGCACAACCCGGCCGTGTACTACACCGACCTCTTCCCGCGTCCGTGCCCGGAGTTCGACGTCCCGTATCCGAAGTCGCTCCCCGGGCGATCGCACGGTCTGACGTTCATCACGCCGAACATCTGCCACGACACGCACGACTGCTCCGTGGCGGTCGGAGACACCTGGCTGCGCAGGCACGTTCCGAAGCTCCTGAAGCGGGGGACCATCGTGGTGATCACCTACGACGAGGGTGAGGGGAGCAACCACGTCTTTTGTGCGGCTCGAGGACCGGGGGTCGGTCAGGGTGTGCGACGGCGAGCTGCGTACACGAACTACGGGCTCCTCGCCGGGATCGAGCGCCACTTCGGATTGCGCCGTCTCCGCCAGGCGGCAACCGCGAGGCCGGTCCCGCTGTAGAACGACCGAGCCGCCTTCGGGGGTAGCCTCGGGGGGTGAACCCGATCATCGCGACCGATCAACCGTCGGTGTACGCGGCGCTGCCGTTCATCACGATCGCCGCACTGGGCGCCGGGTTCCTGATCGTGTTCCGGCAGCGCGCCGCGGCCCGCCGCGCCAGCCGCGAGCAGGGACCGATGCACGCCGCGATCACGGGGTCGCGGAGCCGGGAGGCAGTCCTCCCCGGGCGACCGTGGTGGGGGAACCCGCTGTTCTGGGTGGCGGTGTGCGCGATCTCCCTCATCCTCGGGTTCGTCGTCTGGCCGGGGCTCTTCGGTGGGGCGTTCATCGTGCTGCCGTTCGTCTGGATATGGCGCCCCCGGCGCGAGCCCAAGATGGATCCGCGGACGAACGGTCACACCTCGCGCGACGCCGGCACCTTCACGGGCGACTGAGGACCCGGTCGGCGAACGCGCCGACGACCGACGCGGCCTCCCGCTCGCGTCGCCAGAAGTAGTGGTCGGTCCCCGGAACGACCACGACCTCCGCCTGCGGGAACAGCGCGCCGTACGAGCGGAGGTCCTCCGGTGGCGCGTACTGGTCGTGCTCGCCGGCGACGAGCATCGCTGGTCGTGCGAAGAGCCGCAGATCGGTCCGATCCGGGAGCGGCGGCATCTCGACGTCGCCCGGGCGGAGCGGGATGCCCACGAGCGCGAGCGCGCTCACCCGCGCGTCGTCCAGGGCCTCCCGCAGGGCGACGCTCGCGCCGAAGGACCACCCGACAACGACCGTCGGTGGGTCCGTGAGCCCCGAGCGCGACCGGGCCGCCTCGATCGCGGCCCGCGTGTCGCGGAGCTCGTCGCGGCCGCCGCCGTAGGTGCCCGACGAGCCCATGACGCCGCGGAAGTTGAACCCGAGGACCGCGAGTCCGCGCGCAGCGGCCAGGTCGTTGCGGATCGCCCACAGCAGCGGATGGTCCTTCGACCCGCCGTGCCGAGGATGGGGGTGACAGAGCACGGCCGCGCCGCGGGGCGCGCCGTCCGGCATCCGCAGCTCGCCCTCGAGGCGGATCCCGTCCTCGGTCGTGAAGGTCACCTGATCCATCGGTCTGTCACCATCCGAGCATATGGCGGCTCTCCCACGGATCACCGGCACTGCGTTCGCCCTCCGCGACCCGTATCCGTGGGGGCATCTGTCCGGCCTCGCGCGGATCGGTGAGTCCCTCGGGTACCGGGCGATGTTCATGCCGGAGGTCGGTTCGCGCGACGTGCTCGCCGCGCTCACCGGGATCGCGGGCGAGACGGGCGGGCTCCTGCTCGGCAGCGGCGTCCTTCCCCTCCCGGCGCGCTCGCCGCAACTGCTCGCGGAGGCCGGCGCGACGGTGCAAGACCGTTCGAACGGGAGGCTGATCCTGGGGATCGGCACGGGTCCGGCGGTGCGGGGAGCCCTCGACCGGCTCCGGGCAACCGTCGCGATGCTCCGCGACGCCTTCGCGGGCGAGACGGCCACGACGCCCGAGGGCGAGCCGTTCCGGCTCGCCCTCGTCCCCGCGAGCCCGCCGCCGATCTGGATCGCGGCGCTCGGTCCGAGGGCGATGCACCTCGCGGGCGCCGTCGGCGACGGGGTGCTCCTGAACTGGTGCACCCCTGAGCGCGTCGCTCGCGCCCGGGTGGAGCTCGACGAGGGTGCGGCTGCGGCCGGTCGTGACCCCGCCGAGGTCTCTGTCGGCGTCTACGTGCGCGCGTGCGTGCACGCGGACGCCGACATCGCGTCGCTCGCGGTGCGCACGGCCGCCGGGCAGTACGCGAGCTATCCGGCGTACGCGCACCAGTTCGCGCGGATGGGACTGGGGGAGGAGGCGGGGCGGGCCGCCGCGGCGCACGCCGCGGCCCGCCCCGCCGACGTCCCGGAGCACTTCGTCCGCGCGGTCGTCGCGCTCGGCGACCCCGCGGCCGCCCGCGCTCGCCTCGAGGAGTACCGCACGGCCGGGGCGGACCTGGTGGTCGTCTATCCGGTGATCGTTCCCGGCTCCGCCCTCGCGCGGAGCGCGCTCACCACGCTGGAGTCGCTGGCCCCCAACGGTTGACGGCGTGGGTGCGGGACAACTCGGCCTCGGTCGGTCGACTCACTCCTCCCACGCGGTAGGATTTCACCGGTCCACACCGTACAAATGGTGAAAAGGGGAAGGCGATGACCTACACGATCTGCGAGCCGTGCATCGACGTGAAGGACCGCGCCTGCGTCGACGAGTGTCCGGTCGACTGCATCTACGAAGGCCCGCGGATGCTCTACATCCAGCCGGACGAATGCGTCGACTGCGGTGCGTGCGAGCCGGTGTGCCCCGTGACCGCGATCTTCTACGAGGACGATGTCCCCGGCGAGTGGAAGCAATTCACGCCGGTCAACGCCGAATGGTTCGCCGACAACGTGACCGGCCTCGGTTCGCCGGGAGGCGCGGCGCAGGTGGGGCCGGCCGCCGTCGATCACCCGGTCGTTGCCGGCTGGGAAGCCGTCTAGACCGTCGAGCGTTCCGCCGACCGGTCCGGTTGGGCCGGCAGGAACACGCGGAACGACGCGCCGCCGCCCGTCCGCTCCTCGACCCACGCTCGGCCGCCGTGGAGCTCCGCGAACCGCCGGACGAGCGTCAGCCCGACCCCGACGCCCGGCGAATGCTGAGGCGCGTCGGGGCCCTGCCGGAACGGTTCGAAGATCGCCTCACGGAGCTCGGGCGCGATGCCCGGCCCGTCGTCCTCCACGAGCAGGAGGACGCCGTCGGGGGCCGCATGAACGCTGATCCAGATCGTGGAGGTCTTCGGCGTGTGCCGGACGGTGTTGGCGAGCAGGTTCTCGATGATCCGCTCGACCTTCGCGGCGTCCACGGCGACGGTGACCGACGCGATGTCCGTCCGGAGCCGTGAGTCCGCTATCAGGTCCGACTCGGCGACCACCCGCCGCACCAACGCTCCGACGTCGGTCGGTTGCAGCTTCGGCGTGACGATCCCGCGCGCGAGCCGGTCGAGATCGAGCAGGTTCGTGACCAGCCGGTCGAGCCGCCGCGCGTTGTCGGCGATGCGGCGCGCGAGGTCCTGCGCGTCCGACTCCTCCAGATGGACGTCGCCGCGCTCGAGCGTGATCGCGAGACCCAAGATCGCTGCGAGCGGTGTCCGCAGGTCATGGGACACCGCTTGCAGGAACGTGTTCTTCATCTCGTCCAGCGCGCGGAGCCGTCCGGACGCCTCGCGCTCGACCTCGAGCGCGCGCGAGAGCTGCTCCTCGGCCTGCTTCCGTTCGGTGATGTCCAACAGGAATCCCTGCCAGAAGGGCGAGCGACCCTCGATCTGGACCCGCTGCGCTTGATCCTGGACCCAGACGATCCGCCCGTCCTTCGCGATCATCCGGTACTCCATGCTGATCTCGTCGACGCCGGTCGTGTTGGATGCGACGTCCGCCGACAGCACCCGCTCGCGATCATCGGGATGGATCGTTCGGGTCCACAACGTGGGGTCGTTGATCACTTCCTCGGTCGTGTAACCGAACAGCACGTCCTGGCGGGGCGAGATGTAGGTCGTGCGGGAAAGCGTTGGGGAGTCCGGGTCGAACTCCTGCGTGTAGATCACCGCCGGGTTCTTCTCGACGATCGTTCGGAACTTCTCCTCGGCTTCCCGGAGTTGCCGCTCGGCCTCGTGCCGCTCGGAGATGTCGAGCATGAACCCTTGCCACCACCCCTCGAGGCCGACCTCCTCGACCCAGGTGGCTTCGTCGTGGACCCAGGTGTACATGCCGTCAGCCCGCAAGAGCCGGTAATCGCACGAGAACCGCTCCCGGGTGGCGTTCGCGTGTTCGTTCGCGGCGACGACCGAGCCCACATCCTCGGGGTGGATGTGGTCGAGCCAGAACTGCGGGGTCGCGGACCAGTCCGCGGGCCGGTGGCCGAAGACGCGCTCGAGCTGGGGGCTGATGTAGAAGCGGTCGCTCGACAGGTCGAGCGCCTCGCGGTACACGACCGCCGGGAGGTTCTCCACCGTCGCGCGGAACAGTCGCTCCGTCTCGATCAGTCGCTCCTCCGCCTGCTTCTGGGCCGTGATGTCGAACAGGAAGCCCTGCCAGAAAGCGTCGCCGTCCGTGGACGGGACGAGCACCGCCTCGTCGTGCACCCAGATGTACGCCCCGTCTGCCCGGCGGAACCGGTAATCCGCAACGAACGGCGCTCGATCCTCGTTCGAGCGCTCGTCGTACGCGCGGATCGCCTCGCGGTCGTCCGGGTGGACCCGGTCGACCCAGAAGTCGGGCGTCCAGGTCCACTCCTCGGCGGTGTATCCGAAGACTTGCTCGACGGTGGGGCTGATGTACAGCTTCTCGGGCGTGTTGTCGGTCGACTCCACGTAGACGACCGCCGGCATGTGGTCGACGAGCGCCTGGAGGCGTTCCTGCGCCTGGCGAAGTCGCGCCTCGGTCTCCATCCGCTCCGTGATGTCGACCATGACGCCTTGCCAGACCAGTGGATCCCCGTCCGCATCGCGGATCAGATGGCTCTCGTCGTGGAACCACACGATCCTGCCGTCGGCGGCGGCCATCCGGTACTCCTGGAGGTACGGCTCGCCCGTCTCGGCCGTTCGATGCGACTCCGCCAGCACGGCGCTCAGGTCATCGGGGTGAACCACCTGCGTCCAGAAGCCGGGCTCCTCCCACTGCGCCGCCGAGTACCCGAGCAGCTGCTCGATCTGCGGACTGACGTAGGCGGTCGACGTGGCCTGGTCGAACCCCAGCGGTTGGGGGAGCTCCTGGTACGTGATCGCCGGGGTGTTCTCGACGATCGCCCGATAGCGTTCCTCGGCGACCCGGACCTGCTCCTCGGCTTCCTTCCGTTGCGTGACGTCGAACATGAACCCCTGGAAGAACGCCACGCTTCCGTCGTCGTGCAGCACCGTCGTCGAGGTGTCCTGCACCCACACCCAATGGCCGTCCGCATGCCGCATCCGGTAGACCTCATCGAAGGGGTTGAGGTCGTTCACGCTGAAGGCCTCGCGTGCGCGAAGGGCCGCGAGGTCGTCGGGATGGATCAGCTCGAACCAGAGCCCCGGACTCCGGATGAATCGCTCGGGTGGATACCCGAGCACGTGCTCGATCTGCGGACTCACGAACGTCATCGTCGCGCCCAGCCCCGGCCCGCCACTCGTCGGCTCGTCCACATACGTCACCGCGGGGATCGCCTCCACCATGCTCCGGTACCGGCGTTCCGCCTCTTGGAGCAGGCGTTCGGCCTCCTTCCGGGCGGTGACGTCGATCATGAAGCCTTGGAAGTGCGACACCGATCCGTCCTCGGTCGTCACGGGCGAGGACGTGTCGTGCACCCAGACCCAGTGACCGTCGACGTGATGCATCCGGTATTCCTCGTCGAAGGGGAGGCCTTGATGACCGGCGTGGCTCGCGGCTTCCTCCATGCGAGCACGGTCCTCCGGATGGACCAGGTCGAACCAGAAGTCGGCGTCCGCGAGGAACCGTTCGTACGGATAGCCGAGCAGCGCCTCGATCTGCGGGCTGATGAACGCCATCCGCGCACCGGTCTGCTCCATCACATCGACATACGTCACCGCGGGGATCCGCTCGACCACGCTGCGGTAGCGCGACTCGGCCGAGAGGAGCCGCTCCTCCTGACGACGACGCGCGATCGCCGCGCCGAGCAGCGCCGCGGCCGTCCGGAGCCCTTCGAGGTCGCTCACCGACCAATCGCGAACGCCGTCGCAGTCATCGAACCCGACACAGCCCCACCAACCGCCGTCCACGGTGATCGGGAAGTACGCGAGCGACACGATCGATTGATGGCGCAGGGCTGGCCGTTCCTGTTCGGGGAAGGTCTCGATCGCGCCGATGATCGACTCACCGGCGCGCATCCGTTCAACCCAGCGGGTGTGGTCGGGCTCCCATCCGAGACCGTCCACGAGCGGGTCATCGAGGTGGGAGCCTGTGCCCGGCGAACACCACTCGGCCGCGATGTGCATGATCGGGCCGCCGCCGCCGTCTTCGTTGCGCACGAGATGCACGCGGGAGACGTCAGCGGCGACCCCGAGCCGCCCCAAGACCTCGACGGCGACCTCGCTCCAGTCGCTGGACAGCAGGAGGCGCTCCGCCGCGAATGCGACGGCCTCGAGGACCGCGTCGCGACGAAGGGGCGCCGGCTTCGCGGCGCGCGCCGTCTCCACCATCTCTTCGTGCCTCCTCGCTGCCCGGAGTGCAGCAGAGCACGGCCCGAAGGGGCCGCGCGTCCAAAGGATTATCGGCGCAGGTCACATCGGGTGAAGTCGGGACCGCGGGGGGTCGCGACTAGTACCGACGGACTACCGCGAAACGCCTGGGATCAGTCGGCCTCGGGCTTCGCGGGGACCAGGCCGGGGGTGGATCCGGCGGTCGCCATCTCGTCGTGGGTCGGCCAGCGCTCACGCGACCGTTGCGCGAGACGGAACATCAGCTCGACGGCTTTCGGATCCTCGTCCATCGCCCGGGTGACCTCGATCACTCCCTCCGCGATCGCGCGGTCCCAGATCTCCTGGCCGAGATCGGTCCGAACGATCGAGAGCGTCCAGCCGCCCTCCTGGCCGAGGCCGCCGAAGGAGATGTCGGCGTGCTCCGCGGCGAAGTCCGGGCAGCGGAGGCACCCGGGGCGCGTGAACCGGTGCGACTGCTTCAGCGAGTACGTGATCTCCTCCCCGGTGTCCGTGTAGAAGAGGAGCTTTCCCTTGACGTTGACCCGGACCAGGTGGTCGAGGTCGATCCCCAGCTCGTTCTGCGCGATCTCGACCATCAGTCCGTCGTACGTGAAGGATTTCGAGCAGAGGAGCCCGAAGGTCCAGGCGATCTTCTTGCGCCACTTGTTGACCCTGCGGGCTTCCATCGCGCCGGTGACCGAGGTCTGGCATCCCATACCGACGAGGGCGACCTTCGACAGCCCCATCTCCGCGGCTTTGAGGAGGGCGAGCGGGTTGGCGCTGTACGTGTAGCGGCTCCCCGCCGACGCCAGGACCCCGGCGCGATCGGTCACCACGGCGGGCTCGCAGTCCCATTGGCGTTCGTCCGAAAGGACCGACGTCGCGGCGCCGTCGATCATCCCGTTCTCGAGACCCCAGATCAGCAGGGCCGAGACGACGCCGCCGTCTTGGCCCTGCATCAACGCCTCGGGCGACGTCGCGCGGGCGAGGTAGATCTCGCGGTACTTGCCGATCAGTTCCTCAGGTTGACGCACCTGGCCGAACATGAGCTCGTCGATCTCCGACTCCCACTCGCGGAAGCGCGGGCATGCGAGCGTGCACAGGGAGCAGCCTCGGTCGCCGTGCGTGCAGACGTCGGGACCGTCCTCCTGGAGCTGGACCGGCTTGTTGTCCTCGTACCCGAGGACGTGGAACGGGCACGCCACGATGCACGCCGTGCATCCGGTGCAGAGGCCCGTCAGCACCACCTCGTCGTACAGGTCCCGCCACTGCGTCGTGTCGGCCTTGGGCATCCTGGGCGCAGGATACTCGGGCTGCAGCGATCAGATGCTGCGGTTCAGATGCTGGGGTTCAGATGCTGAACGAGTCGCCGCAGGCGCATCCGTGAACGGCCTGGGGGTTGTTGACCTTGAGCCCGCCCCCCAAGAGCGCCGTATCGAAGTCCAGCGTCGAGCCCGAGACGATGGGCACGCTCTTCGGGTCGATCACGACGCGAACGTCGTCGGCGGCGCTGATCACGACGTCGTCCGCCTCTGGGGTTCCGGTGAAACCCATCTCGTACGCGAACCCCAAGCACCCACCCGCGACCACCCGCAGCCGAAGGACCGGTTCGGTGTAGCCCTCCTTGGCCGCGAGCTGGCGGATCTTGTGAGCGGCGCCGTCGGTCACCGTGATCGGTGCAGCGGTCGAGGCTGCTTCCATCACCCAGCCAGGATAGCGCTCAACGGGGCATTCTCACCCGTGGCCCTCACTTCTTGATGAAGAGGTACCAGATCGCGTATCCAGCGAGGATGGCGCCGAGCAGGAAGATGCCGCCGATGAGGAGGCCGCCACCCGAGGCGATCATCCCCAGAACTTCCACCA
>DATAEV010000261.1:0-9826 GCA_036257875.1 Actinomycetota bacterium
ATCGCCACCCGCGAGGTGCTCGACCTCGTCGACACGGCCGAGCGATGCGAACGCGAGGGGCTCCCCGTCCGAGAGATCAGCGTCGGATCCACCCCGACGGCGCGGATCGCCGCGTCGGTCTCCGGCGTCACCGAGATCCGCCCCGGCACGTACGTCTTCAACGACGTGCAGCAGATGCGGTTGGGAACGGCGACCGAGGAGACGTGTGCGGCGCGGGTGCTCGCGACCGTCGTGGCGCGGCCGACCGCCGAGCGTTTCCTGATCGACGCCGGCACGAAAGCCTTCTCGTCGGACGGGGGCGACGGCCCGCCCTTCCCGGGGCGGGGCGTCGTCGCCGGCCGGCCCGACCTGGTGCTGGACTTCATGACCGAGGAGCACGGCGTCGGCCACGTGGTGGGCGACGCCGAGCTCCGGATCGGCGATCGCCTCGAGGTGATCCCGCTGCACGTGTGCTCGGCGGTCAACCTCTTCGACGTGGCGTTCGGGATCCGGAACGGGGTCGTGGAACGCGAGATCGCGATCGCCGCGCGGGGCAAGGTGCAGTGATGCGCGGCCTCGACGGCAAGGGCGTGCTGATCGTCGGGGGCACGAGCGGTATCGGCCTCGCGACGGCACGTCGCTTCCTCGAAGAAGGGTCGCGGGTGTTCGTGGCGGGCATCGAGGACGCGGAGCTGAAGGAAACGCGCCAGACCCTCGCCGAGTTCGGGACGATCGACGGACTCGCGGGCGACGTGAGCGTCGAGACCGACGTGGACGCGATCGTCGGTGGTGCGACCGCGTCCCTGTCGCGGATCGACGTCTTGATCAACAACGCCGGCGTCGCGCACAAGGCGCCGTTCCTCGAGACCCCCACGGATGCGTGGGACCGGACGATCGCGGTCAACCTCCGCGGCATGTTCCTCGTCGCCCGCGCCGTCGGCCGCCTGATGGCGGCCGATGGCGCGGGCGGCGCGATCGTGAACATGGCGTCCACGAACGCGCTCGGCGGCGAGGAGCTCTACGCCGCCTACAACGCGTCGAAGGGCGGGGTCCTCCAGCTCACGCGGACGATGGCCGTGGAGCTCGGAACCGCCGGCATCCGCGTGAACTGCCTCTGCCCGGGCTTCATCGACACGCCCCTCAATCGCGGGCTCGAGGACGAGGCGTGGATCCAGACCTACGAGCGGGAGCACATCCCGCTCGGGCGTCGTGGCCGCGCCGACGAGGTCGCGGCCGCGTACGCCTTCCTGGCTTCGGACGAGGCGTCGTTCATCCACGGGGCCGCCCTGGTGATCGACGGCGGGCAGACGGCGGTGATGTGACCGTGCGGACACCGCTCGATGAGCTCCGCGAGCTCCCGACGGGTTCCGGTCGCGTGGCCGCGACCTGGCTCGGCCAGTCGGGGTTCGCCCTCCGATCGCGGGAGACGACGCTCCTGATCGACCCGTTCTTGTCGCCCCACAACGGTCGCCGGTACGAGTCGGCGTTGCCGGCCGACTCGGCAACCGGCATCGACCTCGTCTTCTGTTCGCACGAGCACGCCGATCACTTCGACGCAAGCAGCGCGCCCGCGATCGCGGAGGCGTCGCCGGGCGCGACGTTCGTCGTGCCGGCACCGATCGTCGACATGGTCACCGAAGCCGGGGTCGCGACGGAGCGCGTGCTCGGCGTCCAGCCGGGCGAGACCCACGAGCTCGGCGGCATCACCGTTCGCCCCGTCCCGGCCCGGCACGGCGTCACGATGGCGGATGCGTACGGGTTCGGGGAGGAGCTGTCGGGGGGCCTGATCCGGTTCGTGGGGTTCGTGCTCGACCTCGACAGCGTCCGCATCTACCACGCCGGCGACACGATCCACTACGAGGGCATGGAGGACACGGTGGGCGCGCTGCGACCGCACATCTCTCTGCTCCCGGTCAACGGGCGTCACGCCGAGCGGGAGGCCCGAGGCATCGTCGGGAACCTGAACGAACGCGAGGCCGCGTGGCTTGCCGCGACGATCGGCTCCGAGACGCTGATCCCGATGCACTACGACCTGTTCAGGCAGAACCTCGGCTCGGCGCCCGAGGTCGTGGAGGCCGCCGAGGAGGAGGACCGCGCGGTGACCGTCATGGTCCCTCCCCGGGAGACCCCGTTCGTCCTGATCGCGGGGCGAGCACGATGAAAGCGCTCGTGTACCTCGGGCCACGCCGGATGGAGCTGCAGGAGGTGCCGGATCCCGTCGCCGGCCCGGGCGACGTGGTGATCGACTCGGTCGTGTCCGCCGTCTGCGGGTCGGATCTGCATGGGTTCCGGGAGGCCAGCCCGCGCCGGATCCCTCCCCTCGTGATGGGTCACGAGACGGTCGGACGGATCGGAGCAGTCGGCAGCGGCGTCGACCCCGAGCGGCTGGGCCAGCGGGTGGTGCTGAAGCCGATCCTGTCCTGCGGCACATGCGACGCGTGTCGCGCCGGCGACATCAACCGGTGCCGCGAGGGGCGACTGGTCGGCCGTGACCTCGCCGGGGGCTTCGCGGAGCGGTTCGCGGTGCCAGCGACGGCGGCCGTTCCCGTTCCGCCCGAGCTGCCCGACGACGTCGCCGTGCTCACGGAACCGCTCGCGAACGCCGAGCACGTCACGGAACGGGCCGTTCGTGAGGGCGACGTGGTGTTCGTGATCGGTTCCGGACCGATCGGCGCCCTCATGGTTCGCGCCGCGTTCCTGCACCGCGCGAGCCAGGTGATCGTCACGGACACGAACGCCGAACGGCTGGCGTTCGCCGTCGCGCAGGGGGCGGAAGCGTCCCCGAGCGACGGGTCCCTCGCGGCCGTCAGGGCCGCGACGGACGGGTGGGGCGCCGACGTCGTGATCGACGCCGCCGGCTTCGAAGCGACCTGGGCGCTCGGCCTCCAGGCGGTCCGCCCGGGTGGACGCATCATCGAGATCGGACTGGGTGCGCCCCGGGGCGAGGTCGACTACTTCACCGTCCTCGGCAAGGAGGCGACGATCACGGGGTCGTACGCGTGGACCGACCTCGACTTCTCCCGCTCCCTCGAGCTCCTCGCCGGTGGGGCGCTGGCCGCCGACGGATGGCTCACCCGCGTCCCGCTCGCCGACGGCCAAGCTGCGTTCGAGGATCTCGCCGACCGCGGACGGCCGTTCAAGGTCCTCTTGGAGCTGGGATGAAGCTCGTCTCCTACGACGGCGGGTTCGGCCGGGTCGAGGACGGCGCGATCGTCCCGATGGGCGATGACCTCGTTCGGTTCCTCGCCACCGGCCACGTGCAGACGAGCACGGCGGTCCCGCTCGCCTCCGTGCGCCTCCGAGCGCCGGTGCCACGACCCGGCAAGGTCATCTGCGTCGGTCTGAACTACCGCGATCACGCCGAGGAGTCCGGGCAGCCGATCCCCGATGAGCCGGTCCTGTTCGCCAAGTTCGCCAACAGCGTGACCGGCCCGGGCGAGACCATCGCCGTCCCGCCGGCCGTCGAACAGCCCGACTACGAAGCCGAGCTCGGCGTCGTGGTCGGACGCGAGGCTCACCGCGTGGACGAACGGACCGCCCTCGAGCACGTCGCCGGCTACACCTGCGTGAACGACGTCTCGGCGCGTGATCTGCAGTTCCGGTCGTCGCAGTGGCTCCTCGGCAAGGCGATCGACGGGTTCCTGCCGATGGGGCCATGGCTCGTCACCCGCGACGAGATCCCCGATCCCCAGGCGCTTCGGATCCGGTGCGAGGTCGGCGGCGAGACCCTGCAGGACTCCTCGACGGCGCAGATGATCTTCGGCGTCGCCGAGCTGATCGCGTTCGTGACCCGGACGATCGGTCTCGAACCGGGCGACGTCATCGCGACCGGGACCCCACCTGGCGTGGGGATGGCGAGGACGCCGCCGCGGTGGCTCCGCGACGGCGACGAGGTGACCGTGGAGATCGAGCGCATCGGTGCGCTCACGAACGCGGTGAAGATGGATGGCCCGATGGGAGGTACAGGATGAAACGGTTGTGGCTCGTCGTCCCCCTGGCGCTCGTGGTGATCGCGAGCGCCTGCAGTTCCAGCAGCAGCACCGCCACCGCGAGCGGTTCGGTGACGGGAGACGTCACCCTGACGATGTGGATGGGCTATACCCCGCCGCCGCCCATTGACCAGTCGCAGGAGTACCTCTCGATCCAAGACATGGTGACCCGATTCGAGGCGGCGCATCCGAACATCCACATCGACTTCCAGTACGTCAACAGCGACAACGCGCTGCAGAAGGCGACGGTCGCCCTGCAGGGGGGCAAGCAGCCGGACATCTCCTATCAGTACGGGACGAACATGCCGCAGCTCGCGACCGCGCCGAAGATCGTCGACCTGTCGCAGCGTGTCCAGGATCCCTCGTTCAACTGGAACGATTTCTTCGAGGGTGAACGGGCGGTCGCCACCGTCGACGGCCGCGTCCTGGGGATCCCCGCGCTCGTGGACAACCTGGCGATCGTCTACAACAAGGATCTCTTCGCGAAGGCGGGCGTCCCGACCCCGACGCCGGACTGGACCTGGGACGATGTCCGTGCCGCCGCGAAGGCGACGACCGACCCCGCGAACAAGGTGTTCGGGCTCGTGTTCCCCGCCGATGCCAGCGAGACGATGGTGTGGCAGTTCGAGGCGATGCTCTGGGAGGCGGGTGGCGACATCCTGAACGCGGACAACACGCAGGCCGCGTTCAACTCGCCGGCCGGCGTCCGCGCCGCGACGATGCTCCAACAGATGCAGCAGGACGGATCGCTCTACCTCGACTTCCATCCGGACTCCGGCCAGTACACGAACCTCTTCAACTCCGGCAAGATCGGGATGTTGATCACGGGGCCGTGGGACCTCTCCGCGTTCCCCAACGTGAACTACGGGGTGCAGCAGATGCCGTCGTTCGACCCGGGCGGGAGCCACATCACGATCGCCGGCCCCGACAACTGGGTGATCTTCGATAACGGGCCCGACCGGGTGGAGGCCTCGTGGGAGTTCCTCCAGTTCATGGCGTCGCCCGAGAACGTCCTCAAGGACTCGCTCGCGACGAGCCACCTCCCGACGCGGGCGTCGGTCGAGCAGATGCCGGGCTTCTCCGCGCTCGACACGAAGTTCCCGGGCGTGGGAGCTTTCGCGCTGAATCTGGCGAACGTCACGAAGGCGCGGCCTCAGATCACGCACTACCCGGAGGTCTCCAGCTTCCTCGGGCTCGCGCTCGTGAGCATCCTGCAGGGCCAGGCGTCGCCGCAGGATGCGCTGAACCAGGCGGCCGAACAGGCGAACGGCGCCCTCGCGATACCGACGTAGGCGATGGCGATCGGGGGCGCGAACGTTCGGCGGGTGATGACGTCCGACCACGTCGTCGGATGGGCGTTCGCCTCCCCGGCCGTGCTATTGATCATCGTGTTCGGGTTGATCCCGATCGCCTGGTCTGCCCTCCTGTCCTTCCAGAAGACCAACCTGCTCTCGCCTCCGCAATGGGTCGGGCTGGCGAACTACCGCGCGCTGCCGAAGGATCCGTACTTCGCGCAAGCGATGGTCCACAGCGCGATCTACACCGTGCTGTTCGTCCCGCTCTCGGTCGCCGGAGGTCTCCTCACCGCGATCGCGCTGAATCGGCCGATCCGGGGCATCCGCGTCTACCGCACCGCCGTGTTCGTTCCGGTGGTCGTCTCGACGATCGCGACGGTGATCATCTTCCTCTGGGTCTTCGACCCGAACTTCGGCCTCGCCAACTGGCTGCTCGGGAAGGTGGGCCTCGGCCCGTTCGCCTTCTTCACGAGCTCGAACGGCGCCCTTTACTCGATCGTTGCGATGACGGTGTGGGGGTGGATCGGCTTCAACGTGATCGTCTATCTGGCTGCGCTGCAAGGTATCCCGCGGGAGCTCGTTGAGGCGGCGGAGATCGACGGCGCCGGGAACTGGGGCATCTTCCGCAACGTCACCCTTCCGCTGCTCGGTCCGGTGACGCTGTTCCTCGTCGTCTGGTCGTCGATCAACGCCTTGCAGCTGTTCGACGAGGTCTACCTCGCGACGAACGGCGGGCCCGGCACGGCGACGTACGTGCCGGTCTTCTATCTGTACAAGCTCGCGTTCCAGCAGGGCATCGCCGGCTATGCGGCCGCGATCGCGTACGTGCTGTTCGCGGTGATCCTGGTGCTCACGGTCGCCCAGCTCCTGGTCGGCAAGCGGATGGTGCATTACGCGCCATGAGCGAGATCCAGACGATCGAGCTGGCGGCGCGCGCCGCGGAGGAGCCGAAAGGGCAGCCGACGGCGGGACGGTTCCTGTTCAGCTCGTGGCACCTCGTGTTGATCCCGATCGCCGTCGTGATGGTGATCCCGCTGGTCTGGATGCTCGTCACGTCCCTCCAGACCCTCGACGAGACACGCCACTATCCTCCGACGATCGTCCCGACGTCGCTGGAGTTCCGGAACTACGCCGACGTGCTCCAGCAGGCTCCGTTCGCCAGGTGGTTCGTCAACACGCTGCTGGTGACGATCGCGTGCGTCGCGGGGAACCTGCTGTTCTGCAGCTTGGCCGGGTACGCGTTCGCCCGGATCAGGTTCTTCGGACGCGAGGTCGTGTTCGTCCTGATCCTCGCGACGCTGATGGTCCCCTTCCAGGTGATCATCATCCCGACGTTCTTGATCGTGCGGACGTTCCATCTGATCGACACGCTGGGAGCGCTGATCCTGCCGAACCTCGCCGGGGCGTTCGGGATCTTCATGTTGCGTCAGTTCTTCCGGACCTTGCCCGTCGAGCTCGAGGAAGCGGCGAGGATCGACGGCGCCTCGCGGCTGGGGGTCCTGTTCAAGATCGTCTTGCCGCTCTCGGGACCGGCGCTCGCGACGCTCGCGGTGATCACGTTCATGTGGACCTGGAACGACTTCCTCTGGCCGCTGATCACGATCTACAGCCCGAACAACATGACGATCCAGCTCGGCCTCGCCACCTTCCAAGGCGCCCACCAGACGAACACGAACCTGCTGATGGCGGCGAACGTGATGAGCATGATCCCGGTCCTGCTGCTGTTCTTCTTCGCCCAGCGGTACTTCATCCGCGGGATCGCGACGACGGGACTCAAGGGGTAACGGTGGCCGAGGTTCGGTTGGAGCACGTCACGAAGCGGTTCTCCGAAAGCGTCGCTGCGCTGGACGACCTCACGCTCGAGGTCGGCGACGGCGAGTTCCTGATCCTGGTCGGGCCCTCCGGCTGCGGCAAGACGACCGCGCTGCGGCTCGTCGCCGGACTGGAGAAGCCGTCTTCGGGCACGATCGCGATCGGGGGCAGGATCGTGAACGACGTGACGCCACGCGATCGCGACATCGCGATGGTCTTCCAGAACTACGCGCTCTACCCGCACATGACCGTGTACAAGAACCTCGCGTTCGGGCTCAAGGAGCGGCACACGCCGAAGCCCGAGATCGAACGTCGCGTCCGGGAGGCGAGCGGGATCCTCGGGCTGGACGACCTCCTGCGACGCCGTCCGGCGCAGCTCTCCGGCGGCCAGCGCCAACGCGTGGCGATGGGTAGGGCGCTGGTGCGCGAGCCGAAGGCGTTCCTGCTGGACGAGCCGTTGTCGAACCTCGACGCGAAGCTCCGCGTCCAGATGCGCGCGGAGCTGAAGCGCATCCACCAGCGCCTGGGCATCACGACGATCTACGTCACCCACGATCAGGTCGAGGCGATGACGCTCGGCGACCGGATCGTGGTGATGTCGAACGGCCGCGTCCAGCAGATCGGCAAGCCGCAGGACGTCTACCGGCGCCCGAAGAACCTCTTCGTCGCGGGATTCATCGGGAGCCCGCCGATGAACCTGCTCCGCGGCCACTGCACGGACGGGCGCATCCGACTCGGCGAGCTCGAACTGCCGTGGTCCGGCCCCGATGCGCCGGAGGTCGCCGTCGGTCTCCGTCCCGAGGACCTCCGGCCAACCCAGGACGGCGGTCCCTCGCTCGAGTTCGTCGTGGACGTGGTGGAGCCGCTCGGGAACGAGGTCGTCGTCCACGGGACGACGGCGGGGACGGCCGTCGAGAGCGGTGCGGAGGAGGAAGCGGAGATCCCGCTCGTGGCGGAAGGGGCGCGAGCGGCGATCACGGCGGTCTTCGAGCCAGCCGACGAGCCCGCACCGGGCGAGCGGATGCGGCTCGGGGTCGTGCCGGAACGGGTGCACCTGTTCGACCTGCGGACGCGCGAGGCGATCGGTCGATGACGGCCGACGGCCCGCGGATCGTGATCGTCGGCGCGGGTGGATGGGTGTTCCCGATGGAGCTCGTCCGGGACATCCTGTCGTTCGCGGCGCTGCGGTCCTCGACGATCGTCCTGTTCGACATCGATGTTCCGTCCGCCGAGCGAACCGCGGCGTCCGCCCGGGAGCTGATCGAACTGGGTGAGCTCCCGGCGCGTGTCGAGATAGCGGCCGCGCTGCGCGATGCGCTGCGCGGCGCCGACGTCGCGATCACCGTCTTCCAGGTCGGCGGCGTCGAGGCGTACGCGCCCGACATCGAGATCCCGCGCGAGTACGGGATCGACCAGACGGTCGGCGACACGCTCGGCCCGGGCGGCATCTTCCGCGGGTTGCGGACCGTTCCCGCGCTCCGCGAGGTCGCAGAGGCGATGCTCCAGATCTGCCCCCAAGCGTTGCTCGTCAATTACGCCAACCCGATGGCGATCAACTGCTGGGCGACCGACCTGCTCGGCGTCCGCATCGTCGGGCTCTGCCACAGCGTGCAGGGAACGTCCGAGCTGCTGGCGCGCGAGCTGGGCGTCCCGTACGACCAGATCGCGTTCGCCTGCGCCGGCGTCAACCACACCGCGTGGTTCACGGAGTTCCGCCGCGGCGACAAGGATCTGATCCCGAAGATCCGTGAGGTGATGCGAGCGCGCTATGTCGACCGGACGATGCCGTTGCTCACGCGATCGGACGATCCCTACGAGAGCACCGAGCGCGTCCGCACCGAGCTGATGCTGCTGACCGGGTACTTCCACACCGAATCGAGCCACCACGCGAGCGAGTACTGGGCGTGGTTCCGCAAGACGCCGGCGCTCGTCGAGGAGTACCTGGACCGACGGTGGAACTACCTCGAGGTCTCGCGGTCCTCCGACGCGAGCGAGAGCAACGCCGCGATCGTGGCGGACGCCGAAGCGAATGGGATCGTCCACGGAGGTGAGTTCGCGGCGCCGATCATCGACAGCCTCATCACCGGCACCGAACGGACGATCTACGGGAACGTCCGGAACGACGGCCTGATCGACAACCTGCCGGCCGCCGCCTGTGTCGAGGTCGCGTGCCGGGTCGACCGCGACGGGGTCCAGCCGATCCCGTTCGGATCGTTGCCGCCGGCGTGCGCCGCCTTGAACCAGGTGCAGATCAACGTGCAACGGCTCGCGGTCGAGGCCGCGATGACGGGTGACCGCGACCTCGTCCACGCGGCGGTGGTGCTCGATCCGCTCACTGGGGCCGTGCAGACGCTCCCGAGGATCCACGAGATGGTCGACCGGATGCTCGAGGCCGAGGCACGGTGGCTCCCTCAGTTCAGCGCGCCGGTCGACGTCGGATGACGCCGATCAGCGACAGGGCGTCCAGGGCAGATCGAGCAGGTCATAGGTCTTGATGATCGCGTTGCGGTTCGCGGCGTTCGCCGGCGGGCAGAAGGTGGACGTCTTCAGCTTGTACTCCACCTGGAAGACGGCCTTCCCCGCGCTCGCGAAGTAGGTCGTGTAGTTGCCGCATTCCGAGTACTGCTCGCACTGCTCGTTGATCGCGTAGTCGAAGTACGGCGCGAGGTCCGGGATCTGTTCCACGTCGTTCTTCAAGGCAACCGTGAACCCCTTGCTGTGCGCAAGGTTCGCGAGCGCGGTGTTGAACAA